>JBMYYT010000019.1:0-19480 GCA_049609665.1 Flavobacteriales bacterium
AAGAAAGCTAATAATAATTGTATTCCTAAACCTTTGCCTACCAAGCTCCAGTTGATAGCTTTTCGGTTTGAACTGAATAGAAAGGTAATGAAAATAAGTACTGCAACTCCAAATAGACCTCTACTTACAGAGTAAACCGAAATGCTTGTTGGTATTATTTTTGACTGATAAACATAAGTGAGAACTTCTATTGGTTTTTGTTGAAATCCGGTTTCAAACACCAAGATCATCGTATCGTTTTTTACACTAAAAATATCAAACTTTTGTTCAAACTGTTTAGGTTGAAATTTTCCATCCGAAAATGAAGCTATCTTATCATTATCTTTAAAATATTGAACAGTAATTTCGCCATTTTCATCAAATACTTGCGTTACAGAATCAACTGTTGATTCCATGTTTTGAAGTGGGGAAGAAAGGATCAATACATTGCTGTCTTCTATTCTCCAGGTTCCTAAATCTTTTCTTCCATTGAATTGAGAAACAAATTTTTGCACATCATTTTCAATAGATAGTTTTAGAAACGAGTTTGAATCTTTGACCGAAGAAGTGTTTGCAATATCAACCTGCCAAACACGAGCAAGTTGATTTTCGATTGGAGTTTTGTTTTGCGAACAAGATTGCGACAGAAACACACCTAATATAACCACTAAATAAATTAAACTTTTCTTCATCAGAGGATTTTAGTTGGAGTTTCTACTATTTATAATATCTCTAAGTTGAGAGGCTTTTTCGTAATCTTCTTCTTCAATTGCTCTATTTAATTCTTCTTCCAGTTCCTCTATTGATTTTTGAGGTTCGTTTTGAGGTTCATTTATTTCAATTGGTGCTTCTTCTTTACTTTCAATTTTCTTAAACTCTTGATTAGTTAGGTCTTCATCTCCTTCTTCAAGTATAATTCCTGCAGAACTCAAAATGAATTCATAAGTGAAAATTGGGCAGTTGAATCTTACAGCAATTGCAACAGCATCAGAAGTGCGCGAATCAATTTCTACACTATTTCCATCTTTGTTTCTACAAATCAATTTTGAAAAGAAAATACCTTCAATCAGATTATAGATAATAATTTCTTGAACAGTAAATTCAAATTCCTCAGCGAAAGATTTAAATAAATCGTGAGTCAAAGGTCTGCTTGGAGTCATTCCCTCCAGCTCAATAGCTATTGCTTGTGCTTCTGTTCCGCCAATAATTATTGGGAGCCTTCTGTTTCCTTCTGCCTCATTAAATACCAGAGCGTATGCTCCGCTTTGTGTGTGACTGTATGAAAGTCCTGCTATTTCAAGTTCTACTTTTTTCATCTACGCCAATGAATTTTTTCTTTGGGAACGTAAAGTTACAATATTCCTCAGCTATTTCAAAAATGGGATTTTTTCTATTTTTATTTAGCGGAACAAGTCATATAATTTGGTATATTTGAAAGAAATAGAATAATTGATAAACAATGGTTAATGAGTTAAATTATAATCCTTTAGATAAAAACTATTATAAATTAATGCTAATTAAAAGAGGATTGTTTGTCACAGTGCTACTCGTTGTCTATTTGTTCTATCGATTTGTTTCTGTTCAGGAGTGGTTTACTTCGATACTGTTTTTTATTGGATTGGGTGTAATTATTCTATTTTCAATATTCTATATATTGCTCGCCAAAGTCTTTTTTAAAAGAAAAAAATATTCAATTAATGAAAAAAATGTAACCTATAAAAGTGGTGTTTTGTTTCAATCTACCGTTATAGTTCCGTTTTCACGAATTCAGCATATCGAAATTGATGAAGGACCATTTGAACGTTATTTAGGTCTTACAGCATTAAGTATTTATACCGCAGGAGATAGTGGTAAAGATTTGCTAATTAAAGGATTGAAAAATGAAAAGGCAATAGAAATAAAAGAATTTATCACAAGCTATATCAAGGATGAATAAATTTGACTTTGATAGTTTAGCCCGTCAATCTCCTAAAGGGATCGTGATTAATTATTTTGTAATTCTGTACAAAGTATTCAAATCATCTTGGTATATTATTCCTTATCTACTTACAAGAAAGAGCGTTAATCTTTCTGTTTTAATTCCGATTGCAATAGGCGTAGCTATTTTAATCTTGATAATCGCTGTGCTCCAGTATCTCAATTTTAAATTTAAGATTGAGAATGATCATTTCATCTTGCACAAAGGAGTGTTTTTTAAGTCCAAAACCTCTATTCCTTTGGAGCGGATTCAAAATGTAAATTTCAAGCAAAATATAATTCATCAGATAATTAATGTAACTCAAGTAGAAATACAAACTGCGGGTAGCAAAGGTGCAGAAGTCTCCATTAAAGCAATATCCAAAGAGAGAGCTAATGCATTAAAAGATAGATTACAAAAAGTAAAATACGTAGATAACGAATTAGAGGAAGTGGCAATTCCCGAGAGTAAAACACTGTTTAAATTGTCTTTTATGGATTTGCTAAAAGTGAGTTTTTCAGAAAATCATATCCGAAGTTTCTTTTGGATTTTTGCCATAGTTGTTTCTTTTTTTTATCAGCTAAAAGATTATTTAAAAGATTATGATTTCTTATCAGAGGCAGCACTTTACTATGTGCGACATAAAGATAAGATTGCAGGGAGTTTATACCTTCTAATTGGTATGGTGTTTATAATATTTATTATCTCTATTGTGGTTTCTTTTGTGAGAGTAGTATTGAAACACTTTGATCAAAGAGTGATAAAGAATAATGATGGAATTCAGCTTAGTCAGGGTTTGTTTACCAAAAGAACTGATGTACTCAAAATTAACAAAATTCAATATGCGGTTACTGTTTCTAATCCGATTAAAAAGAAGTTGGGGATTCAAACTGTAAGAATAAAACAAGCAGGAAGTGCCAAAGTAAAACAGAAGAAAATGATTGAATTTGTTGGGGTTCGAGATTATTTTATGCAGCCACTTAATCAATTGTTTTTTAAACATTCAATGGATTTTGATGAGGAAGTGATTAAACCAGCTCGTTATTATTTGTTTAAATTATCTGTCAAGGCTTTTCTTCTTTTTGTGGCTATAAATTTGGCTTTACTCTTTACAACAACTATTCAAAGTAAAATAATAATTAACGCTTTTTTGATTCCATTTTTGATACTCAATGTGTTGTTGACTTATCGCAAAGCTTATGTTTTTATGCAAAATGAAAAATTGATTGTAGGTAGCGGAAGTATTGGTACTGTAACCACATCAATGGAGTATTTCAAAACCCAAAATGTGAGTTTTGAACAATCTTTTATCCAAAAAAGAAGGGGAGTAGCTAACGTATATCTTCAGACGGCATCTGGGGTAATTAAAATGCGATGTCTCCATGAGAATGACGCGAATTCCATTGTTGAAACCATTGTTGAATCTGCTTCTAATTCAAATAGGGATTGGATTTGAGTTGTTGAAATCAAATAAAACATGTAAATTCAATGTTTGAGCAAAGTTTGTATTATGATGGTTGAAAGAATAGTAAAAGTTGTCTTGGTTGTTGTATGCTTGTCCTTCCCGAGCATTTCAATGTGTCAAGATTCCACTGTTTTTATTCAAGAAAAAAAGAACAAAATCTATTTAGAAGCTCTCGGAAAGTCTGTAGGTTTAACGATCAATTATGAACGAAATATTTTCTCAAAAAAATCTTATACTTTAACTGGATTAGTTGGTTTCGGTTATTCTAAGGTTTTTGATGCAGACAATATTTTTTCTGTTGGATCAAATTTAGTTTTGCGAAGTAATAAAAAACTGAACATCGAAATTGGGCTTTCTACTTCATTTTTAGTTAACTATAATGCTGGATTTGAAAATGAAGAATTTAAGAGTAATGCAATTAATGGTTTAATTTATTGTTATCCTCCATTAACTTTATTTAGTAGTTTGAATACTGGGATTAGATACAATTTTGAGAACGATTGGTTTTTTAAATTGACTTATTCACCTTCAATTTACAGAAGAATAAAGTATTGTACAGAGCCTTTTTTGATTAAGTTCTGGGGAGGATTGTCTGTTGGTAAAAGTTTTTAGAAGAACTAAATATGAGTTAGATTAATTCTTTTGAAGTCTCATAACTAAATTTTTCTTTTTGCTACTTCCGTTTTTCTCCTTAGCTTCATTCTTTATTAATTAAATGAAGAAATCGGTTTACATAGGATTGTCATTTATAGTGTTTGTTTACCTCACACTGAGAGCTATTTATGTTCCGTTGGTTCATGATGAGATAGCTACTTTTTTCTATTACATTCAACAGTTAGATTTTAATCCTTTGGCAGGGGCAAATCCTGATGCTAACAATCACATTCTGAATTCTTTATTAGGTGGAATTTCTCATAAATACTTGGGTTATTCTGCTTTTTCGATTCGATTGCCGAATTTGCTTTCTTTTATTTTATATGCTGTTTATGTTTATAAAATCGGGCAGTTTTTAACAAAAAAATGGACTCAAATCGCATTCTATGTGAGTTTGTTGTTTGCGGTTTATTTTGTTCAGTTTTTTGCTTTGTCTCGAGGTTATGGGATGTCCATGGCATTTTTGTTTGGAGCTTTTTATTATTGCCTGACTTTGTATCAAACGAGTTCTGCAAAAAATCTTGTTCTTGGATTAATTTTCTCAGTGTTAGCAGTTTTTGCCAATATGAGCTTACTTCCTTTGATTTTGCTTTTAGCGATTGTAATGAAAGTACTTGTGTTGAGAAATTTCAAACCCTACAATACTTTCAAGTCTTATTTGTTAACTGTCCCATCAATTTTATTTTGGTTAGTTGGAATCTATTATGCTGTCAAGATTTCGTTCAAAATGAAAGACGAAGGTTCCTTGTATTACGGAGAGTTGGATGGATTTTGGGATATAACAGTAAAGTCTCAACTCTTGATGTTGTTTGAAAATGATTCTATGATTCCGCAAATCTTGCTGTTGATGGTTGTTTTATTGGTGTTAGGGCTTTTTGTCAAATTACTTTTGTCGGAGAAACTCAAATCAATTTTTAATCGTAATTTTTTCTTTTTCTATCTATTGGTTGGTTCAATAATCGGGATTGAACTAATGGCTATAATCCTGCATGTCAATTATCCAGAAGATAGAGTAGGAATGTACCTCATTCCTTTGTTTATAGGAAGTTTATGTTTTGGAGTGGATGAATTAAAACTGAATAAAGCCAAATTTTTATTGATTCCATTGTTGGTGTTTCCAATTCACTTTTTGGTTTCATTGAATATTGAAAAATCATCTCTCTGGCAAGTGGAATTTATTCCAGAACGATTTTATTCTGAGATTAAAAACAACTCCTTAGATTCTGGTTATTCAGCTTCAGTAGGTGGAGATGGTCAACGAATTTTTAACTACACTCAAAAACTTTATTCAGATACAATGTCACCAAAACCAAACATGATGCAGTTGTGGCAAAAAACTCTTTTTGATAGTAATTTGAATCTCAACCTTCCCAATCATCCAGCTCAATATTTTGATTATTTGGTAACTAAGCCCGAATATGTGAAAGGTTTATTGCCTTTTTATGATTCGATTGATTATGCTCCAATGGCTGAATTCAGGTTGTATAAGAGAAAACAATCTCCTAAAAAGGAATTACTAAGAGAATTTATAACTGTGCCTAAGAGCGAATCTAAAGACGAGTTTATTGAATTTTATCATGAGACTTTTGATTCTTGTCAATACGATGCTTTGATGCTTGGAATAAATTTACGATTACAGTCGCTCAGTCATCCCTTTCGAGCAAGAGTGGTTGCAGAACTTAAATATAAGGACGGTGAACAAATTGATTATCAGTTTTTCCAATTGAATTGGATGTACGATAAGATGGAAAAAGACAATGAAATAGTTCAATCCATGATTTTTAATAATTTGCACCATTACATCAAAAACGGACCCTTGGAATTAAAGTTATATCTGTGGAATATTAGGCAAAAACCATATACTTTGTACCAAGCTAAAGTGGAAGAATTTGGGGTGTTTGATTAATTTTTTTGTTTGTCATTCTCACGAAAGTGGGAATCTTAATGCGAGAATTATTTATATACATTTTTATTTCTATGAAAACGCTTAGGCTCCGCTCAGTGTGACTTTTGGTCAGTCTGAGCGGAGTCGAAGACTAAAACGAGAATCAAATAATTAATTATTATGAAATATTGGGTTTTTATTGTGCTTTTGGTTTTGTCATGTAACGAGACATTTAATGAAGAAGAGTACTCTGATGACACAGAAATAGGAGAGTATATTTCGGTTAGCCATAGAGCCGAGATAATTGATGAAAATGGAGAGGAAGATACAACTAAGATTGTAATTGTAGATTTGAATTTTGATTATGAGGATTTAAGTAAGAAATTCTTGTTTTCTGTAAATGAATTGGATTCATTGTATAAATATTTTGGAGAGAACTACTATCCAAATTCTGGAGAGATCAATGAGGTTCTGTTTCTTTTTTTGAATAAAGAAGAAAGTGTTGATTTTTCTGAATACTATACTTATTTACAAGGTGAGTTTATTTGGAAAGAAATGAAGTTTTATGTTTTTTATAGATATGTCGATGCTTGTGGGTATTATAATGGAATAAGTTTGCTGCCAGTTGATGGAGAAAAAAAATACATTGATATTAATGGTGGGATTGGAGATGGTGGAGTCTATTCTCTGAATGTTTCAACCTTTCAGAAAAACGACACATTATTTTTTGATGAAGAAACATGGACTGACGAAGAAGAAGATGGAATAGCGGATATTGTTGAAATAACAGGTTTTTGGGAATTAAGCTTAACACATATTTATAGAGATTTGAAATCAATAAAGAATTATTCTGTTCACTACAACGAAGATTTTGAACCGATTGACACGTTGAACATGAGTATTTGGTTTTCAGAAGAATAAAAAAGCAGTATTCCCGAACTTGATTCAAGGCCTATTAGCATAAACCATTGTTATTAATTAACAGACCTTGAATCAAGATCAGTGTGTATACGTTATTGTTTTTTGTGCTTTCTTCAGTTTAATTTTATCTCTTGATTTTGTGAATTATTTTGTTAAAAACATAATCTACATCCGCATTTTATTTCTAAGTAAATTCTTATTTTTATAATTCTATTGAATCAACCTGATTTTATAGAAAAACCAAAGAATTTAAGATAATTAATGTCAGAAGAAAACGAAGAAATAAATCCAGAAGGAAGCGGTCAAGGAGAAGAAAGTAATTCTGGACAGAATAACATCGTTTCTGTCAGTGGAATGTACAAAGAATGGTTTCTTGATTATGCTTCTTATGTTATCTTGGAAAGAGCTGTCCCTTCGCTTGAAGATGGATTGAAACCCGTACAACGAAGAATTCTTCATTCTATGAAAGAAATGGATGATGGACGTTACAATAAAGTAGCGAATATCATCGGAAATACCATGAAATATCACCCACACGGAGATGCTTCTATTGGAGATGCTTTGGTTCAATTGGGACAAAAAGAATTATTGATTGACATGCAAGGTAACTGGGGAAATACCCTCACAGGTGACCGAGCTGCAGCTGCCAGGTATATTGAAGCAAGATTATCTAAGTTTGGATTGGAAGTTGTGTTTAATCACAAAACTACTGAATGGATAAAATCTTATGACGGAAGAAATAACGAACCCGTAAATCTCCCTGTTAAGTTTCCATTATTATTAGCTCAAGGGGCTGAAGGAATTGCTGTAGGATTATCTACAAAAATATTACCCCACAATTTTATTGAATTGATAGATGCTTCAATCAATGTATTGAAAGGAAAGCGAACAAAAATTCTTCCAGATTTCTTAAACGGGGGAATGGCAGATTTCTCAGACTATAACGAAGGATTAAGAGGCGGAAAAATAAGGGTAAGAGCAAAAATCAGAAAAGAAGATGCCAAGACTTTGGTTATCCATGAAATTCCATTTGGTACGAATACTTCTAACCTAATTGATTCTATCTTAAAAGCCAATGATAAAGGAAAAATAAAGATAAAAAAGGTTGAAGATAATACTGCCGCTGAGGTGGAGATCGTAATTCATTTGCCGTCAGGTATCTCTCCTGATAAAACCATTGATGCTTTGTATGCATTTACAAGTTGCGAGGTTTCCATATCTCCCAATGCTTGTGTTATTGAAGACGATAAGCCGAGGTTTTTGTCAGTAAATGAAATGCTGAAGATTAATACCGAAAACACTGTTGAGTTACTAAAAAAAGAGCTTGAAATTAAATTAGCCGAACTCAATGAACAATGGCATTTCTCTTCTTTAGAAAAAATATTCATAGAAAATAAAATTTACATTGAGTTTGATGGAAAAACTTATGAGGAAGCAATTCAAGTTACTCATAAATTGCTAAAACCTCACATTAAACATCTATTAAGAGAAGTTACCGATGAAGATGTAATTCGCTTGCTTGAGATTAAAATGCGTAGAATTACCAAGCACGATGGGGATAAAGCAGATAATTATATTGCTTCACTTGAAGAACAAATTGCTGATATAAAAGATAAGTTGAATAACTTGATTGAATATGCGATTGAGTATTTCAAAAATTTAAAGAAAAAATACGGAAAAGGAAAAGAGAGAAGAACCGAAATCAGGACTTTTGACTCGGTAGACAAAGCCAAAGTAATAGTTTCCAATAAAAAGCTGTATGTAAACCGAAAAGAAGGATTTGCTGGTTATGGGCTAAAGAAAGATGAGTTTGTCCAGGATTGTTCTGAGATTGATGATATTATCGTGTTTCGAAGAGATGGAATAATGCAGGTAAGTAAAGTTGCCGATAAGCACTTTTTTGGAAAAGACATTCTTCATGTTGCGGTATGGAAAAAAGGGGACAAGCGAACCATTTATCACATGATTTATCAAGACGGAACGACTGGTCCGGCTTACATGAAACGGTTTAATGTTACGAGTATCACGCGTGACAAAGAGTATCCAATGACCAAAGGTACCAAGGGAAGTAAAGTACATTATTTTACTGCTAATCCTAACGGAGAATCAGAAGTTGTTCAAGTTGCCTTGCGGCCAAGACCAAACATTAAGAAATTGAAATTTGATATTGATTTTGCGGAATTATTGGTAAAAGGAAGAGGAAGTAAAGGAAATAGAGTAACCAAACATTTGATTAGTAAAGTAATCCAAAAAGAACAAGGAGATTCTACTTTATCCGCCCGAAAACTTTGGTATGATGACATTGTAAGAAAATTAAATGTTGACGGAAGAGGGGAGTTCTTAGGGGAATTTAGAGGAGACGACAGAATAATGGTAATCACACAAGCTGGAGAGTACAGATTGTATCCATTTGATTTGAATATTCACTTTGCCGAAGATATGATTCATATCGAGAAATGGAATTCTGAGAAACCAATGTCTGTTATTTATTGGGATGGAGACAAAGAAAATTATTATGTAAAACGTTTCTTGTTAGAAGATTCGGATAAGCCAGTGATTTTTATTTCCGAGCATCCAAAGTCGTTTTTAGAAATAGCTTCTACGGACTGGAAACCTGTGGTTAATCTACAATTTGATGGAAGAGCTAATAAACGAGATGACGAAGAGGTAAATCTCGAGGAATTTATTGCTGTGAAAGGAATGAAAGCTCTTGGAAATAGATTGACGACTTATAAATTAAAATCAATAGATGTGTTGGACCCTATTCCTTATGAACCAGAGCCAGAAAAAAAAGAGGAAGTGAAAGAAGAGGAAAAACCAGTTTCTAAAGCCCCAAAAGTAAGAGAAGAAGGTGTTGATGAAGCTCCACCGCCAAAGGATATTGACGAAGATGGCCAAGCATCTTTGTTTTAATTAATTGTAAAATGGAATTGTAACGATTCCATTTTATTTTAAACAAAAATATACCGACTGGTATATTTTTGTTTATCTTTGATTTCAATTAGAAAATAAATGCCAACAAAATCGGACAGAACCAAACAGTTTATCCTTCAAAAAGTAGCTCCTGTATTTAATAAAAACGGGTACTTTGGGACAAGTATGTCTGACATTACTGAAGCTACGGGCTTGACAAAAGGAGCAATTTATGGGAATTTCAAAAACAAAGAGGACTTAGCCTATTATTCCTTTTATTTCAATGTTTCTTATGTTATGACAAAGTTGGGAGCAATTATAGAAAATCATAACACTTCGATAGATCAATTATTAGCTATTTCGGATTTTTATAAAAACGACTACCTCACGAATATAGATATTGGTGGCTGTCCCATTGTGAATTTGGGAGTGGATGCCAATCATACTAACCCCAAGCTGTATAAAGCTGTAAAACAGGTAATCATAAAAATTCAAGGATATATACATGATATATTAATTGAAGGGATAAAACGAGAAGAGATCAAGAAAGAAGTAAATGCCAAAGAGTTTTCTTCCGTAATGTTTTCTTTGATTGAAGGAGGGATTTTTACTTCTATGACTATGAATGATAATACTTATTTGCGAAACATGATGAATCATCTGGATTCTGTAATTCGAAAAGAGATAAAAAATTAACCGCTAACCCTATGAAATTTATATTACTGTTAAACAAACTTTGGTTGAACTTGACCTCTTACATTTCCCCAAATTATTGTGGTAGGAGAGTGGTTTCTATTTTCTCAAAAGTGAGAATAAAAAGCATTAGAGAAAAGGAAAAACCATTTTTTGAAAAAGCTCGAAAATTTGAAGTTACAAGAGAAAAAGAGAATATTTCGTGTTATGAACTGGGTGACCCAGAAGGTCAATTGTTGTTTCTTGTTCATGGATGGGAAAGTAATCCAGGGTGTTTTACGCAGTTTTTACCGCATTTATCAAAGTATAGAATTATTGCTTTTACATTGCCTGCTCATGCCCACAATAAAGAAACACACACTAATTTGTATAGATGTAAAGATGCGTTTAAGTTAGTGTTGGAGCACATAAATCCAACTGAACCCTTTCATGTAGTGGCGCACTCATTAGGTTCTTCGGTTACTTCATTTACTCTTTCAGAAATGGAATATAAAGTTGATAAACTGATATTTTTGTCTGCTAACAATAAGATTGAGCAGGTATTTACTGATTTTCAAAAATTAGTAGGATTCAATAACAGAGTTTTTAAATTGCTTGAAAAAAGAATAGAGAAACTGGTTGGAGTCAAACTATTGGACATGCAGGTGGAAGAAAGATTGAAGAAAGTAGATTTTAAAGAATTGTTGTTGATTCATGATAAGTATGACAAGATAATTAGATTTGAAAACTCGGAAGTTCTACACCAAAAATTTCCAAATTCAAAGTTGATTCCCTTCGAAAAAATTGGCCATTATCGCATGTTATGGAATGAAAAAGTTTTGAGCGAAGTTCTAAAGTTTTAAGACAAGTCTTTCCGATATTCGGAGGGTGTTTTCCCGGTCTCTTTTTTAAATACTCTTCCAAAAGACCTTACATTATCATATCCAATTCTATACCCGATCTCCGAAATTTGTAGATCCTTATTTTTGAGTAAATTCTTTGCAAGATTCATTTTTTCTTTCAGAATATACTCACTTCCTGATACATTTATTAGAGCTTTCACCTTTCTGTTTAATTGCATTCTACTTACAAATAAACCATCAGCTAAGGCTTGAACAGAAAAGTCTGGATTTGACAAGTTTTTCTCTACCATGGACTTCAACTTATTCCAAAATTCTAAATCCCGTTCCGAAAATTCTTTGATTGACACAGAGACATCATTAGAAACAAATTTCTCCAATAATTTTTTTCTCTGCAAGATAATGTTTTGGACCTGAGCTTTCAGCACGTTCATTTCAAAGGGTTTTGCAACATAAGCATCTGCTCCAGTTTCAAACCCTTGAATCTTATCTTCAATTTCTGTTTTGGCGGTTAGCATAACAACAGGAACGTGGCTGGTAATTTCATTTTCTTTAATGGCTTCACAGAGCTCTATTCCGTTTTTTTCGGGCATAAGCCAATCGGATATGATCAAATCGGGCACTACTTCAAGTCCTTTTTCTATTCCTAACTTCCCGTTATTGGCGGTAAAAACCTTGAAATCATCTGACAGTTCTTTTTGGATATAGCTTAATAATTCCTCATTGTCTTCAACGACTAATAAAATTGGCTTTTCGGCATTGTCAATATCATATTCCGTTACGCTTTCAATTGAATCACTTTGGTTATTAGTTTGTTTAGTTAGGGTAGGAGTGGGAATAGTTGATTTTTCAGTAATCGTTTCTATTTCCTTCAAAGGAAATTTTACCAAAAATTCAGTTCCTTGTCCTTCGGTACTTTCAAAAGATATACTTCCGTCAATTAACTCAATTAGTTCTTTCACAATAGAAAGTCCAATTCCAGAACCAGGTACATTCTCATTGTTTTGATCCACTCTATAAAATTTGTCAAAAATATATTGCTGATCTTCTTTCCTGATTCCTTTTCCCTGGTCAGAAATTTGAAGAATAGCTTCATTATTTTCAAGTTTAAAATTCACTTCAACCTTCCCACCCTTATCAGAATATTTAATAGCATTTGAAATCAGGTTAATCAATACTTTGTTGTACACTTCTTTGTCATAATGAGCTAAGATTGATTCTTCTTGAATGTTTTTGATGTATTCGATATTGTTGGACTCTGCCAATGAATCAAACTGAGCACTTAAAATGTTGGTTTGCTCCGTGATGTTATTTTCTGTGATGGAAATGGGATATTTATTAGCTTCAATTCTGGTAATTGAGAGTAAATCATCCATTAGGTTTTGTAATCGTTTTGCGTTGTATTTAATTGTTTTTAGTTCCTTTTCTGGAATTGGCTCTTTTACTTCCAATGCTTTAGAAACAGGTAGCTGTATCAAAGTCAAAGGTGTTCTTAATTCGTGGGAGATACTTTCAAAGAATTTACTTTTTAGGGTGTCTAATTCTTTTAGTTTTTCATTCTTGCTTTGTCGGTTTTTGAAGAGTAAGTAAAGAACTATTAAACCAAGAGTTAGTAGAATAATCCCAATCAATAACTGATAAAATTGGTTCTTTTTCTCTTGCTCAATTTGCACATTTTCCGCTTTTAAAAGAAGGTTTTCTTTTTCTTTTTTTTCGGTATCATACATGAATTGCAGTTCCTTGGATTTAATTTGATTAGATTCTCGATCTAATATTTTTTGTAATGAATCCAATTCTTCATCTAACAAGAGTGCTTTCTTATAATTCCCTTTAAGTTTAGCAATTTTTTTTTGCGTTGTGATAATATTTATATCTTCTTGAGGTAAACTAATTTTTGCAAATAGCATTGCTGAATCTAAATAGGATTGTGCAAGCATACCTTTTTTCATTCGAACATAATTTTCAGCTATTTTTTGAAATAATATTGATCGATATAGTGAATCATTACTGAAAAAACCGTACAAAAGATGTTTTTTTAATCCCTTTATTGCCTCAGAATAATTACCTTTAATTCTATTGTTTAGAATTAAATCACTTTCAATAGCTTGTTCCATTCTTTCATCATTAGATTCATGAAAATATTCATATGTTATAGTAAGAATAGAATCAGATTTAAGTATGTTTCCTTGTTGCCGATACAATGCCCCAAATTGCATTTGGATATAGTTGTGGTAATATTCATCGAAAGACTTATTGTTTAATTTTAAAGCTTTTCCAAAATATTTTTCAGCCATTTCATTATCCTTCAGCATTAGGTAATTTGTTCCTAAATCAAGATGATTTTCCAGCTTGTTTGAGTTTTCGGGTAAAAGGGAGTCAGCTGTTAAAAACGATTTTGTCGATAAATTAAGAAAATTCAACGCTCTAAGGGCACGTCCTTTTGTTTTATATAGTGGGCCTACTAATTTATTCTTAGCGTCTCCTTTGATGCTTGATAAAACACTATCAATTAACCCTATAGATTTCTTAAATTTATCTTGATAAAAGTAAACGAAAGCAAGTTCATCTATAGTTTCTAAATAAAACTGCTTATCAATCTTTTCATAATTAATTAGAATTTCATTTAATTTATCTTCAGCCAATTCATAATTGTGTGTGTTTAAATAAAATTTTGCTTCACCTAAACAGCTTAGGAAGTAAAAAAATTTTTTATCCTCTTTATTTATTTTTTCTGAAAGAAGTTTATGTCTTGTTTTTAATTCTTGTTCAGAAATGCCAAAAGGAGGGGTGTTGCTTCTATATATTTTTTTCTTTTCTTCAATTGAATTTGTTTTGTTTATTAAGTTTATTACCGAGTCATAATTAACTTTATTTTGACTTTTTCCAAAAAGACAAAAAGATAAAAATACAAGAAGAAATAAGTAACGAGAGAAAAAAGAATTCATAGGTTAATAGTTTTACTAAAAATAAAGAAAAAGCCCTTAGTTAATGAAAACTAAAGGCTTTATTTAAATTATTGCTTCACCAGCCTCAATGATTTAGAGTAACTGGATTTAGTATCAGTAATACGAACAAAGTAAACTCCAGCACTTTGGTTTCCAACATCAATATTAGTTGTTGTAGTGGATTTTCCAACTTCTACTTCTTTTGTTGAAACAAGTTTTCCTGCCATGGAATAAACCTGAATGTTCAGTTGAGTAGAGAAGTTGCCTCCTGTGAATTTCAGTGTGGCATTGTCTCTTGTAGGATTAGGATACAGCACAAAATTTATCTTAAAAGCAGTGATTTTGTCAATCGAAGTATTTCTGTTTGTATCATTGGCATGATGAAATCCTTGATAGAGAAGAATACTTCCAGAAGAAAAAGTGTCAATTACTGCTTCTCCAACCGTGCAGTCCACCTCATAATTTCCTCCAGAAGAAATTCCTCCTAAACTTCCAATCACTTGTTTTTGTATGGATTGTGAGTAACTGAAACTAACGCTTGTTAGTAAACTAAATAGTATTAAAGCTCTCATGATTAGTCGTTTTTAGTTGGTTGGTCCTCTTTTTCGTTTCTCTCCATTTCTTCCAGCTTTTTCTTAAGCTCAAGAATCATCTTTTGTTGAGCCTCAATCATTTCTTGCTGTTCTTGAATCGATTTGGTAAGAACAGGAATCATATCCGAATAGAATACTCCAAGTGTTTCATTTTTCTCCACAGTCACTTCGCCAGTTTCTTCGTTTGTAACTTCACTCTCAGTTTGCACTACTTCGGGAACAACAGAAAGTAAGTTTTGAGCATTAAATCCAATCTTTCTTACCTGTCTTTCGTCATCTTTCCAGTTGTAAGTAATCGTTTTAATTTTCATTAATTCATCTAATCCATAAGTAAGAGGAGCAATGTTAGTTTTTAAAGTGGTATCAGAAGTTTGGATGGTTCCGTTTGTAGCGTAAACGCTTCCAAACCTAAAGATTGATGCTCCTAAGTTTGTTGCATTATCGTTCGTTGGCCTAATATCCCCAGTAAAATAAGCATTGTTTGAAGCAGAAATGATATACATAGCATTTAGCCTATTTGATGTGCTAGTTCCATTTCCTATCATGAATAAATAAGCTAGATTATCAAAGTTATATTTTCCCATTGCAGTTGAGTAACTTGCTGAAGCAACGGTGGACCTTCCAAATGTTGTCGTGTATAAACCTGTGGCATTGGTGCTTCTTCCGAAAGCAGTAGAATAATCGCCTGAAGCCACTGAGCTATTACCAAAAGAAGTAGAATAATCACCTGAAGCAGTTGTGAAGTTACCAAACGCTGTAGAAATACCTCCTGTAGCATTTGTGCTTCTTCCAAAAGCAGTTGATGAAGTACCAGAGGCCAAACTATTGAAACCAGTTGCGATGGAATAACTTCCTGATGCATTAGTACCATAACCAAAAGCTGTAGAAATTTGCCCTGTAGCATCAGTGTTGTATCCAAATGCCGTACTTGAATTCCCTGAAGCCAAAGTACTATAACCAAAAGCTGTTGAAGTATCTCCTATCGCATCATTTCTATAACCGAATGCGGTTGAATATACCCCACGGGCTTCATTGCTTCTCCCAAAAGAAACAGAGACAAAAGCGGAAGAAATATTATTATGTCCCAAGGCTATAGATTGGTTTCCAGTTGCAAAACTATTTACTCCGTTTACAAAAGATAAATATCCGCTTGCAATTGAATAAGAACCGAACGCGGCAGAGTTGTCTCCACTAGCTTCAGTATTATTTCCGAAAGCTGAAGAGTTTTTACCAGATGCTTCGGATTTATACCCAAAAGCTGTGCTCGTTCTTCCGGATGCAACCGTCTCGTAACCAAAAGCTGTTGAAGTATCTCCTGTAGCTTTACTTTTATATCCAAAAGCAGTCGAATAAAATCCTGAAGCTTCGGTTTCTCTCCCAAAAGCAGTAGAAACATATTCAGTGGCTTCATTGTCATATCCAAAAGTTGTAGAATTAATACCAGAGGAAATATTGCTTCTACCTAAAGATGTAGTGTATGAACCTGAAGCTAAATTATTAGCTCCAAATGCCGATGAATAATATCCTGTAGCATCATTATAGTTTCCTATAGCTATAGCACCTTGTCCAGTTGCATCTGAAAAAATGCCTATTGCAGTTGAGAAATTTCCGCTTGCTTTGTTGTTATGACCGATAGCTGTAGAATTACTTCCAGACGCTTCGTTGTCATTTCCAATAGCGGTAGTGCTACTTCCAGTAGCCTCATTTCCTTCTCCTAAAGCTACTGCTGATCTTCCGTTAGCTTCGTTAGCTAATCCTCCAGAAACTGAATATAAACCTGATGATTCATTTCTCAAACCATAAGCCGTAGCGGAATAGCCATGAGCTTTATTTTTAAAGCCAAATGCTGATGAATTCGATCCAATTGCTTCATTTTCCTTTCCAAAGGTTGTAGAATAGATTCCCTTTGCTTTGTTTTCAACTCCTCCACTAAAAGAACCATAACCTACACTGTCTTTATCCCAGTCTCTGTTGTTAGTTCTTCCTGCTCGAAAAGCAGCTTTTGATTTATAAAATGCCATCCTACTCCAATGCACAGTTGCAACACTATTTGTAGTAGGACTCCCAAATACAAAATCCAAAGAATCATATCCGCCAGTTGTTCTCACCAAGTTATTTACTTGTTCAAATACACCTCCGTTACTTGGGTTTAAGATAACACTGGCCGAAGTTCCGTTTTCAATGTATACTGTTAATACATTTCCATTAAGTGTAATGCTGTCTATATTTTGATTATCAGATGCAGCAGGTCCTTGCGGTCCAATTGGTCCCGTTTCGCCTGTGAATCCTCTTGGTCCACTTGCACCAGAATCTCCTTTGGGTCCAATAGCACCAGCGGGTCCTTGAACTCCAGTGTCGCCTTTAGGTCCTTGCGCTCCCGCTATTCCTGGAATTCCTTGAGGTCCAGTTAATCCAATAGGTCCTTGTAATCCTTGAATTCCCGTATCTCCTTTTGGTCCTGCAATTCCCTGTGGTCCTATTGGTCCTTGTATTCCTTGCGGCCCCACTGGGCCAATTATTCCTTGTGGTCCTTGTGCACCAGTAGCTCCTTGTATTCCTTGCGGTCCGATGGGGCCTTGAATCCCAGCAGGTCCTTGAGGTCCCGCTATTCCAGATATTCCTTGCGGTCCAGCGGGTCCTTGCGGTCCCGTTGCACCTGTAATTCCTGTATCCCCTTTCGGCCCTTGTGGCCCTGGAGTTGAACTCCCTGAGGTTTTAGCATAAAGCGCATAAGGAACACTCATAAGTTGTGTAGTTCCCAAGTCGGTTCCATTTACTTTTACTTGTAAGTAATGAGAGTGCGATCCCCAGTTTATAGCAGAAAAAGCATTGATGGAAATTTGAGTTCCTTTTCCAATTACGGTGGAAACTCCCCCGTAATTATTAGTTGTTAATGAATGAGATTCTTGGTAAGCTTTTGCTCCATTTGCAGAATCTTCTTTAATCATAAACTCTAAAGTTACTGTTTGATTCTTCATTAAATTTCCACTCGCATCTCTTAATGTTGCTTGGTAATTTATTCCTTCTGGGCTTTGCGAGAAAGATGTTATCATTCCAATGAATAGGAATGACAGAGTCATAATCGTTTGTTTTAAATTTTTCATAATAGGTTGGGTTTTTGATTAAGCAAATCTCCTTATTATGAACTGTAAACAGGTTACATCTTGTAACAGATGAGGGACACATTGTAACAAAAACAATGCTTTTGAGAGTTTTTATAAATTAGTCGTAGCTTTTCTTTCCACTGTATTTGAGAATTAAAAATCCTACTATTCCAGAAATAAGCGAGCCGATAATGATTCCTACTTTGGCTGAGTCTATACATTCGAAATTTTCGAAGAAAGCCAAATTCGCAATAAAAATAGACATGGTAAATCCAACTCCAGCCAAAATTGCAACTCCTGCTATTTGAGTAAAATTAACATTGTCAGGAAGTTCGGCTAGTTTCAATTTTATGCTCAACCAAGCTAAGGCAGTTATGCCAATTAGTTTTCCTATAAAAAGAGCTAAAATGATATTGATAACTAATGCCCAGTCAAGGTACATATCAGTGCTAAAGGCAACTCCAGCATTGGCTAAGGCAAATACCGGCATGATGAAATAAGCCGAAAAACTATGTAGTTTATGCTCCATATGTTGAAGAGGAGAATTAAAACTTTCAGTTAGTTCATCTAAATTGTCGATTTCCTCAAGTTGTGATTTGGTTAAAATCGGATTTTCGGGATTGTCTTCACTTACAATTTTTGCGGATATTTTTTTTAGTTCAGTTTCAAAATTTATGGTTCTGATTCTTCTTCTAATAGGAATAGTAAAAGCTATTAAAACTCCTGCAATAGTGGGGTGAATGCCTGCTTTTAGAAATAAATACCACACTACGATACCGATTACTAAAGTGATATATTTAAAATAATACCCTCTCCAAGAGAGAATCATAAGAAAGGCAAATAGGGCTAAAGCATAAATAATTAGCGACCATTCAATTCCACCGCTATAGAAAATTGCAATCACCAAAATTGCTCCCAAATCATCTACTATAGCAAACGCAGTTAAGAATATTTTTAAACTTAGTGGAACACTTTTTCCTAATAATTTTATTATTGCAAGAGTAAACGCAATGTCGGTAGCCATTGGGATTCCCCAGCCTGCTTCGGTTTCAGGATTTGAGTTTAATAAAAGAAAAACAGCAAGTGGTGCAAACATTCCGCCTAATGCTGCGAATAATGGAAAAGTAGCTTTTCGTAGAGAGTTTAATTCTCCTATCATGAGTTCTCGTTTTATTTCGAGTCCAATCAGAAGAAAAAATAATGCCATCAAGCCATCATTAATCCATAGAATTAGTGGTTTTTTAAGTTCAAAACCGTCCGATGAAATTCCAATTTTATAGTTCCATAAATCAACATAACTTTCTGCCAATGGCGAATTTGCCCAAATCATTGCAAGTATTGTTGCAGAAAACAATAGGATTCCACTGAAGCTTTCAATTTTCACAAACTTCTGGAAAGGGGAGATTACATATTCTTTTATCATAAGATTATAAAGTTTGGTTTTACCACATTTTTCTAATTCTTCTTTTTTCTCGTTTGATTTTTGTGCCAACTAAACTTTCCCAAAGATATAATCCAGATATTTTCTCGAT
>JBMYYT010000020.1:0-19106 GCA_049609665.1 Flavobacteriales bacterium
TTTGATAAAATATTGCAAACCAAAAAATACAACTTTTTCAACTCCTTCAATTCTACTTTTTCTGGGTGTCCAGTTTGAATAAACAAGTGTTGTTTGATTGGGGTATTGTCTTCTGTGGTCTACTTTGTAGCCGTCTGTATATAATAAAGGGTTCATAATTTTATAGTTTAATTATTTTTTAATTCATCTCTCACTTCCATCAAGGCAAATCCTAATAAGTTTTCTCCTCTCCATTTGTCTGGATTCATGGCATTCTTGTGATTTTCTGCCATTCCTATTCCCCAAACAGCATCCACAGGACTTGCTTCCACCAAAATTTTATTGCCAGTGCTTAATAAATAAGTTTGGAGATTTTCATTTTGCCCGAATTTATGAAAATTACCTTTTTTCACTATTTCATAGCAACAGCTCATCCATATTTCGTAATCAAAGTTTATTACTTTTCTTCCCATTTTTTTTGCCTCATGAGGAGATTCACAAGCAATTATTTTTTCTCTCATTTCATCATCTTCAAAAACACGAGCTTTTTCAGCCATCATAAAGTGTTCGGCAGTTTTATATCTTATTCCATCTATATCAAAGCCAGCAATCCACCATTGACTAAAACAGCTTTTTGACACAGAACCGTCTTTACTGGGTTGGTGTCCCCAAAAGAATAGATATTCAATTGGAGTTCTTGTGTTTTTTATATTTTCTTTTGTGTATTTCATTTTAAAATTTTTAGTTTCTTCCCTTTTCATCCGGATAGAGTGAGGGCAACTCATCACTTTGCCAAAATTGTTTGGTGTCAATATCCATGCAGGTTAATTTCCCTTTAAAAGCTGCACCAGTATCAATATTCCAAACATTTTCGGCATTCATTGGTTCTGATTGGCTGTAGTTTGTAGTTGGTGTATGTCCAATATATATATCTTTGTAATGATTCAGTCTACTTGGGTACAGTTCAGAGTCCTTTTTGATACGTTTGTCCATGGTTAATGCCATTTCCCATAAGGTTCTGTCAAAATAGAAGTTAGATTCATATTCTTCTTTTAATACTCCGTGCATAGATGTAAATCCTGCATGAAGAAACAACCTGTTTTCATCATCGATATAATAATTTTTAAGATTATTGAAGAAGTTTTTATGCTCTAAACTGGTCATGTATCCAGTTTCAATATAACTTTCAACGGTTTCTTTTCCTCCGTGAGCCAACCATATTGGATTTGAAGCTCCTTTTTCGATCCATAGTTTACACCAAAGATCATGATTGCCTAAAATAAAAACACATTCTTGTTTTTTATCCAATTCTATCAAGAACTCAATTACTTGGGCAGATTCACTCCAACCATCCACATAATCTCCCAAAAATATGAGAGTGTCTTCAGCAGTTACTTCCGCTCTTTCCAACACTTGAACTAAAGCTTTTAAACCTCCGTGAATATCTCCTATTGCTAATGTTCTTTTCATTTTCTAAATATATTTAACCACCATCTTGGTGTAGTAGTTTCTTTCTTAACAGTGGTCAGTGATAAATATACTTCTTCCGTTACAAGTCCTTTGTTTTCTTTTAAGTTTCTCCTCATTTTTTCTGCCATTTCAATTGAACATTTACCTGTATTAAGCGTAAAAAAGCTCTCTTCAATTTCAAATAACACCCTGCTTTCTCGTTTTGTGATTCTTGGTACATTGATTAATACTCCTGGTCTAATGCCATAAAAGACATCAAAGTCTCCATTTACATCTTTATAAATAGCTAATTTATCCATTCCTATTAGTTTAGTTTTCATAATTAATACCAAATCAATCCATTCTCATTCAATTCATTTTGAAATCTTTGAGCGTCTCCAAATTCTTTAAAAACTCTTTTTTTACCCAGTATAATCTCTTCATAAGCCAAAAACATTTGTTTAGCCGCAATATGATGAGGCATTCTTCCACAACCTGTGCATAAACCAGGAATACTAACAGAATTAATATCTTGATTGTTTTTACATGCAATTAGAATGGCTTTCATTGCTAAGTAAGCATTTACAGAGGTTGCAATGTTATAATTCATTGGCACTCTCATTGTTGGAGCAGAAATCAAGTACGGGATTTTTGTATCATCAGTTTTAATGGTGATTGTTTTTCCAACTAATAATTCTCCTTCATCAGATTCTTGAATTTGTTTTTGTAATTGTTCTTGAATATCCCATCCAAATCTATTGGATAAAACCAAATCCAAACTACCATCCATAAATCCAAAAGAATTGGCAGGACTAACGATAGCGTCACAGTCAGTCTCAGTTATATCTTGTTCGATTATCTCAACATCTTTTTCTTTGGAAAAAGAATTTTCCCATTCTTTACCCAGATTACTATCTATATGCACTAATTTAATCTTCATTTTCTTCAATTTTATACATTACATCTGTTCTTAAAACGTATTTAGTTCCTGAAATTATGGCTTTTCCTTCATGGCGCAAAGGATGGTGGAATAATAATGCATTACCTTGTCGAGGTGTAATTTTATTTCCTCTTTCAAAGTAAGTTTCGCCTCCTTCAAAATCTTGATTCAAATAAATCAGGAAAGAAAAGAAACTACATTCTTTATCATTTCGTTGAAAACTCCCATCTCTGTGCATTTTGAATCTTTGTCCCTTGGTGTATTTATAAATCCTAAATAATTCGTTTACTTCTTTCACCTTATATTTCCCAAATGTTTCAGGCATAAAAGGTTTTAGCTTTTCCCAAAGAGTATTGGCTAATTCCTCATCTTTAAACATGACTCGCTCGTTATTTCTAACAGATTGAATCACAACTTGTTTCCCATGCATATTGACTTTCGCCTTCTTAAATTTCTCTTCTTTTCCTTTTTCAATAAAGTGATCACACTCTTCTTTAGTAAGGAAATCTTGAATTAAGAATATCTCGGGATGTAGGTTTATTTTAATCATATTTATTCTTCGTTAAAATCAATGAAGTTTGAGGGAACATTATCCGTAAGCCAAACTCCATTATCTGATTGATAAAACTCAATGCCTTGATTATTCATTTCTCCAGAATCAACAGTTAAAATCACAGGTTTTCCTCTTCGACTACCTACTTTTATTGCCGTTTCTTTTTCTTCGCTTAAATGCACGTGTTGTCTGCTCATTTTCTTTAATCCAACTTCTTTTATTGCATCCATAAACTTATCTACGGTTCCGTGATAAAGAAGTGCAGGAGGTTTGACAGCAGTAAATTGTAGGTCAACATTTTTCAAAGAATGTCCTTGATTTGCTCGTATTTTGGTGTTGTTTTCATTTAAAGTAAACCGTTGCTTATCACAATTTTTTACCACTTCCTTTAAGTCTTCAAAGCTTATTCTGAGTTTTTTATTTGCAAGTATATCTTCCACTTTTGCCCAACCGTTTTCATCCAAAACCAAATCTATGGTTTCGGGCGAATGCCTCAGAATCAAGCTTAAAAACTTGCTGGTTTGTTTATGTTGTTTCTTGTTCATTTTCTAATTTTTTGTAGAAATTGTAATTCTCATCATCGAAGCAAACAAAAATTACTTCCTCAATGTTTTTACTGTTAAATTTAGTGACTGTCTCTATAGCAATTTGAGAAGCCAACTCTTTCGGGAATCTATAAATTCCTGTGCTGATATTTGGAAAAGCAATTGTTTTTATTCCGTTTTCTTCCGCTAACATCAAGCTGTTTGTATAGCAATTAGCTAAAAGCTGCTTTTCTTTTTCAACTCTTTTACCACCATTGTAAACTGGTCCAACAGTATGGATTACATAATTTGCAGGTAAGTTTCCAGCCGGAGTAATAACTGCTTCGCCTGTTTTACACTTTCCTTGCTTATTCCTTATTTTTTGACAAGCTTCTAATATTTCTCTGCCACCAGCTCTATGAATTGCTCCATCAACACCACCTCCTCCAAGCAAAGATGAATTTGCAGCATTTACAATTGCGTCAACTTTTACTTTTGTAATGTCTCCTTGTGTTATTTTAATTTTAATTTTCATTTTAATTCTTCTAATTTTATCTGTTCCACAAACTCTTCTTCAATATCTCTAAAACTATCTGTAGTATAGATTTTATCAAACACTTTATTTAATTCTTCAAATCCTCTGCTAAATATTCCATGACTTACAGCTAAGTATAATTTCCCTGCGTTTTTTGCTTTCAGTTCTTTTGCTAATCCTAAAAAAGTTCCTCCACCGTCACATATATCATCTACAATTAAGCAGTCTTTGCCTTCCAAGTCATCAGCATAGACTTTAAAACCAGAAAGTTTACCAGTTTTTACATCTCTTGATTTGGAACCTTCAATTACTTCATAGTTTTTCAAATAAGCAGCAACTTTATATATTTTCTTGAGAGCTCCGCCATCTGGAGAAATCAACAGTAATTCGTTACTCAAATCTTGAGTTACTTTTTTTATAAACTCGTAATTTTCAATTACAACACAGTTATTAAGTAGGGCAGGAGCCAACTCTGAGTGAGGGTCAAATATTGTAACCTTGTTTAAGTTCAAGTTGTTTATAAGCTCAGCATATACTTTTACACTCAAGGGTTCACCCGAAACCATCAATCTGTCTTGACGGGCAGCTGGAAAATAAGGGATAAACAAATTAATCTTCTCAATAAACTGATTTCTTAGTGCGTTTACCGCCAATAAAATAAATCCAACATCATTAAAAGACCTTATTCTGTGGGTTATGGTTACTTCATCTACATTAGTTAAATCTGTTGTGATTTTCAAATGTGGTTCTCCACCAGAAAAGGTGAATCTTTCGTATTCGATTTCCTTTTGATTGGTAAAAGGATTAAATGTTGAGTCTAAATTGAGTATCATTTTGCGTTAATTTTACACAAATATAGATTTGATAATTCAATCTCACAAGCAATTAGCGTAATATTTACGCTAATTTTATTTCAAAATGAAATTCTCTTTCTTCTAACTCCTTGTATTTGTTCTTATTAAATGTAAAAAGCTTGGCTGGTCTTCCGCTACCTTCTTGATGAATTTTGTTTGTTTCTTTTAAAATTCCAAAGCTTAATATCTTCTTTCTAAAATTTCTACGGTCAATCTTTTTATCCAAAATAGTTTGGTAAAGGTGTTCTAAATCAGAAAAAGGGAAGTGGCTATTTAATAATTCAAATCCAATAGGTTGATATTTAATTTTGGTTCTAACTCGCGAAAGTCCTTTTGCCAAAATATCTTGATGATCAAATGCTAAGTTTGGTAAATCTTTTACATCAAACCACTTGGCTTCATAAGCATCAGTTGCTGCTTCTAATTTAAATTGAGAAGGACTCACCAATCCAACATAACTCACAGAAACTACTCTGTTTCGTGGATCTCTCCCTGGTTTTCCATAAGTATAAAGTTGTTCTAAATAATTAATCTCAACTCCTGTTTCTTCTTGTAATTCTCTGACCACAGCATCTTCCAACGATTCATTATCCAAGACTAATCCACCTGGCAACGCCCATGAATTTTTGAATGGTTCAACACCTCTTTTTATTAATAATATGGATAGGGAGTCTTTTTCATAACCGAAAACAACAGCATCCACGGCTACTTTTATATCTTGAATTTTCTTCATTATGCGTAGTATTTACACAAATATATATTATTTTTCTGAAAGCCTTGTTACTTGTAAATAATGAATAACCTCATTATATTTGTTGTCCAAGCTAATGTTAAGATTTTGGTAAAAAAGGTCTTATTGAAAAGTTTGGCAATATTATTGGAAAGTAATTTATGTAAAAAACATTTTTTTGCATCTAACTATTAAAATTAAACACAAAACCATGAAAAAGAATTTAATCCTATTAACTCTTGCTTTAGCCACTGCAACTGCAGGTATGGCACAAAAGAAAAACGTTACAAGTGCAATTATGCTTGCCAAAAAGGGAAAGTATGTGAAAGCTAAGCCTTACATTGATAAAGCTATTAAAAATGAAAAGACAAAGGGAGAAGCTAAAACTTGGAATTGGAAAGCACAGATTTATGCTGGAATAATGGGTTCTAAGAAAAAAGAAGCCGTTGTATTAAGAGGAAAGGAAGATATTGCTGGACAGGTAATAACTGCTATGCAAACCACCAAAAAATTGGATAAGGATGGTGAATTCAAAAGAGAATTATTAAGAATTGCGGGTCCGATGTATAACAATTCATTGAATGGAGGAATTGATGCCTATAATGCAAAAGATTATAAGAAAGCATTTTCAATGTTTACCAATTCACAAACTTATGCTTCTATATTAGGTATTGTGGATAGCGTTGGAGCTTATAACGCAGGAATGTCTGCTGGTTTGATAGATGATCATGAGTCAGCAGCTGTTAATTATGCAAAATGTATTAAATACGGATACGGTGGAGCTGATGTTTACCTTAAGTTAATTGATACTTATAAAAAATTAGGTGAAAAAGAGGAGGCAATTTCTTTAATTCAAGATGCAAAAACTAAATTTCCAAATGACCCAGCAATTGTATTGAATGAAGTACAGCAGTATATTGACAACAAAGAACTTGATAAAGCAAGAACTTCCTTAGAGGCTGCAACAAAAAGCAATCCTGAAAATTTTGAATTACAATATTACTCAGGAAACATTTATTTTAACTTAGAAATGTATGATGAAGCAGTGGTATCATTTAAAAATGCTTTAAAAATAAAACCAGACGTATTAAATGTAAAACAAGATATGTGTGTGGCTCATTTCAATAAAGTTGTATTGATGAGTAAAGCAATGGATGCTATCGATTTGAATGCAACAGCTGAATACAAAAAGGCGAAAGATGAAAGAAACGCTTACATCAAAGAAAACCTTCCTTTTATCGAAGCAACTTACAAAGAAAAAGAAACTGCTTCGTTGAAAAGAATTTTAAATAATTTGTACAGTTTAACAGGTCAAAACGACAAGAGAATTAAATAATAGTTTATAATTTGATTTAAAGCGAAATGGGAAACTGTTTCGCTTTTTTTATGGATTGTATTTTCTTACATCCACAATAGCTCCATTTTTAATGGAAGTATCATTTTCCATTTGATAAATTATTGTTGCAACCTCTTGTGGCGAAGCTAACTGGTTTTCAGCTTTCATAGCTTTGAAACGAGCTACATTGCTGAATTCATCTTCAGACGAATTTCTTATTTGTGCTTGCATTCCCGTATCCACAACACCTGGGTAGATTGCTATAGCATGAACAGGGTTGTTTTTGTTTTCTTGTTCTACGCCAATTACCGCAGTCATTCTATCCACAGCAGCTTTGGTGGAACAATACACACTCCAACCGTCATAAGAACCATTTGCTGCTCCCGAGGATATAGTTCTGATTTTACGTTGAACATTCCATCTTTCAGTTTCCTTAATAAACAAAGAATTAAGTAGGAGTGGAGCTGTGTAGTTTATATTAACAGTTTTAATAATGTTTTGATAATCAATGTTTTCTAATTTATTTATTAAACCTAAACTTCCAGCATTATTTAATAAAGTAATACTTTCTGTAATCGTTGGTTTTAAATCAGAAAGAAGAGTAATAAAAGTTGATTGTAAATTCTCCAAATCACTCAAGTCACATTCTATTTGTGTGATTCCCTCCATGTTTTCTCCTTTGGTTCGGGAAAGGGAAATTACTTGGTAACCGTTTCTTTGAAATTCTTTGGCAATTGCATTGCCAATTCCTTTGCTGGCTCCGGTTATGATTAGGGTTTTTGACATTGTTTTAAAATATTTTATTATACTCGTTTTAGTCTTCGACTCCGCTCAGACTGTCTATAGAGTCACATTGAGCGGAGTCGAAATGTTGTTTATCCACAACCACAATGCCAGGATTTTAGAAAAAAATAATAACAAAATAGTTTTCTTTCATCTCCAGTATTGGCCTCTAAAAGAATTAGATAAGTTCCTTCTGGAATTTTATTTTTTGCATCATCTGAATTATAATTAAATAATTCGGAAATAGAAACGTAAGGATTTGATGAACTTCTTACTTTATTTCCCCATCTGTTATAAACAGATATAGAGATTGAATCAAAATCAACCGTCCATTCATAAAGCGTATCATTGTTCTCTAAACAATCATGGTTTTTAATTGGCTTTACAATTGAATCTGAACACCAATTTAGTAATGTATCCCTATCATCTTGACCAAAAGATAAAGTAGAAATTCCTATTGAAATAATTATTAAGAATAAGAATTTCATAAAATTACTTATTAATTGAGCTATCAACAACTACCACTGGAACAACAGGAGCAGGAGGATTCCTTTCTTCCAGCCAAAGCGATTCATCTTTTAAATTCTTTCGTTCTACCCAGAAAACTTCACTGGTAAGAGCATCCGTTAAAGTTAATTCTGGGACAGTACCGCCAATAAATTCTTTTCCTTCGGCATCTACTTTTGTAATGACTGTGCTCAGCCAAAAGAATCTTCGTTTTCCTTCAATGGTTTTGATGTAAGGCCTTGTCTCGGCTGGATTGTTAGCAGTCCAGTCGTAATTTTTCTTGCTTTCTTTTACTTTGGAGGCTATTGAACTTGAACCTGAATAACTGTCTCCGTTTTTAACATGGTCAATGTAATACACGGTTTCATCCACTCCCGAACTTGGAATAAATATACTGGTGTTTAAGGCTCTTTTATTTTCTTGAAAAGGCTCTAAACCAAAGTAGTGACAAAGTTCTCCTCCCGTGCTATCCAATACTCCCTCAAAGTTGAAATAAGCAACAAAAGGCTGTTGATTTTGATCTTCGGGCAATTGAGGAACTCTTATGTCTCCTTTGTGGTATCCTGGCAATGGAGCCATAAATCCATTTTGAAATCGAAATGATTCTGCCGAGAATGAAGCAATCCTATCGGAAAGTAAGTTTTGCTTTATCAAATAGCTATAATTCTTTATTTCATCAGGTTTTATAAATTTTCCTTTTCCAACAGAAGCTCTGCTTATCCAATTTCCAAATGAGTTTTTCTCAATTTGATCTATTACAATCACTCCACCAAAAACAGGTCTTGGAACTAACCATCCTTCCCATTTGATAAGTGTAATAACTTGAACCCAGTCATTTACTTCTCTTTCAAAGAATTTCACTTCGTCAGGTTCATAATTAAAAAACTGAATCAAATTCATTTTTTTGATTGCAGTTGTGAATGAATAACTGCTTAACACTAAATTTTCACCCACATCAAATTTCACTGGATGTTTCGTTTCTTTTCCAAATCCTGTTGCTGGTGAATTTGCAGGAACACTGATAATTTGTGTCATGTTCTCGGTAAACTGCTGGTACAGATATCGGGTAGAAGGCCCCACACACATACTA
The DNA here is from genome assembly GCA_049609665.1 of Flavobacteriales bacterium. Taxonomy (GTDB): domain Bacteria; phylum Bacteroidota; class Bacteroidia; order Flavobacteriales_D; family CAJJDF01; genus CAJJDF01. The sequence goes on from JBMYYT010000020.1 coordinate 9,281, forward strand.
AAATCTAATCTTCCGTCTTTTCTGATGATGATATGAGGCAAAGTAGCTTCAGAGGTTTCATCCAGAGCTTCTTGATTCACCAAAGTTCTTATTGAGTTAAGAGGTTGTATTCTTTCTTGTTCTGTTAAGGGTAACTCGCTTATCTCTTTTTTAACGATAGTTTGGTAGTGGTAATATAATCCCAAATACTTGTATAGAGGAGGGCCATAGAAAAATCCAGCCACCAATACACCTAATAAAACTAAGTTTCCTAAAAGTCTTGACCACAGTTTTTCTTTTTTTCTGATTCTTCGTCTGAAAAACCAAACAATAAACCACAATAAAACAATAAGGACAAAGTATTTACGAATACCGAGTGTTAAGGGATGAATGTAAGCTCTCAAAAAGAAAACTGCTGCAATCAGTATAATTAATAAAATGATTCCAAACAGTTTATGGTTTCTAAACCAATTTGCTATTCCTTTTTTGATATTATGAGAAATCCAATATAACTTTCCTTTGTTTTCATTCTCAGCTTCCTCATTATTTTCCACAGTCTTAAATTCATCCACAGAATTTATCTCTGTATCATTTAAGTCTCTTAGTATTTCTTTAGGGTCTTGTTTTTTCATTTTTATATAATTGATAGTTGATAATGGATAATTGACAATTATTAATTATCAATTGTTCATTGTCAATTATACTTATTTATCCATAAACTTTTTCACTCCATCTCTCCAATTGTCGTCTTTCTTTTCTTTTGGTACAGGTTCTTCTTTGGGAATTTCTTTTTCCAAAGGTTTTGGCTCTTCTTTCTTTTGAGTTACGGTCTCCATTACTTTTTCTTTGGCTTTATCAAATCCCTTTTTTGCTTCTTCTTTTAGATCAATTCCTCCTTTTTCCACTTCTTCGATATAGTCAATTACTTTATTCGCTTTTTTAGAAAATATCCCAAGAATTAACGAAGAAGTATAAAAAGCTATCATAAGTCCTATGATAAAAGGAATCATATAAAATAAAGCGTGGATTGCATTGACTCCAAAAACTACAAACGAAATAACATAAGCAAAAGCAGTAAGTATAAGAGCCACAGAGAGTTTCTGACCGAATAATTGGTTGGATACAAATCCTATTTCCAAATTTGGATCAATGTTATTTTTATTACTGATGTTGTACCACTTTTTGTACAACTTGGATCCTGATTTTTTGTCGTAATAAGAGAAAGCTATCCCTAATACGAGTCCTATGATTCCTGCAAATGACATTTCCATATCTAATTCTTGTTTAGTTTATAATTGAATAATTGATTTTTATTTTTCTTGATGTGTTCTATTGCCCAGTCTTGTTTTTTATCTGGCCAATCCACATAATCAGCAAAAAATTGATTTTTATCAAATAAATACTGAAGTACAACATCTTTAATAGGAGACAATTTAACTAAAATTTGCCAAATCACTTTCTTGTCCTCTTCGGGCAGTTTTGGATTTGGGTAACTCAATGCCAATTGTAAGTCAAAAGAATACTTCAAAATATTCTCAGCTTTCCCTTTTTTAATGCTGTTATTTATTTCCTCCAACGCCCAAAAATCATCAGATAGCTTTTGTTCATTAGCCAACATCGAAATGTATTTATTTTTGTGCCTTTCAGAAGTTATATTTATTTCTTCTTCTGGAAAATGTTCTGCCAATTGTTCTATCAACACAGTATCTCTCAAGGTTTGAATGGTATAGAAATCACCTTTGTAATAGGAAAGGTCGTTGTTTATTAACTTTTTGTTATATAAGTAAATAAACAAGTTTGGATCATTCAAATTGAACTCAACATGCGAGTGCTGAGTTTCCCCTGAAATATTGGAGTTATTGGCTTCATGAACCAATAATGTTTTAGTTAAATTTCCATTTCTAAGAATAAAGATTCCTTCAAATACACGAGAATAAAAACTCTTAATCTTTGTAAACTGAAACTCTTTTAAATCAAAATTTCTGTGCCTTAAATCCCCAAATTTACTTACACTATCCAATATTTTAGCATGCAGTGAACTATCTGCCCAACCCACCGAACTGTCATTAAATTCTTGCACTAATTTTTTCTGCTCATTAGCGGATTTAATGATATTATCGGGAGTGTGAAATTTAATTCGGAAACTATCAATCAACAACATATCCTTAGCTGAACGATAATTAGAAACTCCTTGATCCATTTCAAACCAAAGCGCAGTTTTGGTCGTTACATCCTTTATCATGTCTCGATAAGTTTCAAAAACTGTATCCATCAATTCCCAATCAAATGAATGGAAAGGGTAGTAGATGCTACATTCTTCCTGCTCAGGCGACAAAATAATGGAGTAGGGGTTTGCAAATCCAAAAGAGAGGTAATCCTTATCGCCAAACTCCTGCGCAATCTCAGGACTCCATCCCCATTTATCAATATGGAAATGAGTGAGTTTGGTTTGCTTTATCCCAATATCTTTGAGACAAACGTTGTATCTATCAATAAGTAATTGCTCCTCAAGATGAAGCAATCCGTTACCAAATAAGTTATGTTCTATTAGTTTTTTCATTTATTCTTAGTCCTAAGTGGTTAGGCAATAGTTCTTAGTTTTGTTTGTATAATAGTGAAGGATTTCTGGATGTATCGTTTAAATATACTATAAATCCAAACCCTTTATTTTTATTTTTATTGGAATAAGTTCCGATTACATCCCCTTTACTTACTTTATCTCCTTCTTTAACCTTTATTTTATCAAGGTTGATGTAGTTAACTGAAACTGTATCGTTATGTTTAATTAGAACACAATTTCCATTTATATTGTTTTTTTTATTTTCAATTCTCACTATTTTTCCATTGGAGATAGAAAAAATCTTAGATTTATTTTTTAAAGTAAATATATCTCCATATCCAATAGCAACAGGGTAACCTTCTAATCCGTTGTTTTCTATTACATTATAATTCTGGAATTCTTTTTTAGAAATAAAATCTTTTCGCTGAAAGGGTTGAAAGTATTTATTCTCCTTTTTTATTAAAGGAATTCTTACATGTGAATTAACCTGATTTGCACTTTCTTTATATCGATAAAAAAGAAAAATTGTATCACAATTATAAGAAGTTAAATTATTGTATTTACTCAACTTGTTTCTTAATAATGTGTCTCTATTATCTCTATTCGGAAAGAAGAGATGAGTTTTACCAACTCCAAATTTACCCGTATCTTTATTTATAATTAATTGACCATTAAATGATCTTTGATGGTCGTTTACATTCTCAACAATCACTTTATATTTTTCTCCTCTATATTCTCCTGCCCAATGATGGTCTTGGTAGTTGTCGTATATACTTCCTCCATTTGAAAATTTATTGATTTTATATTTATTTGTAACCAAACAACTACAAAAAATTATAATAGTTAATATGTAAATCAGTTTTTTCAAATTATAAATACTTCTTCCTCATTTCTTCTCGTGCCTTCTCATTCACAAACATCTGCTTGGCAGTTTCGTCAATTTCTCTATTCAATCCAGTATTGTTAATTCTCACAGCGGTATCAATGTAGAATAGTGCTTCTCTCAATCTTATTTCAGAGAAGGTAAGTTCTCCCATATTCTCAATTGTTAACTTTTTGAGCATTTCCATTTTGGTATCATATCCTTGTTTGAAAAACAAAGAAGAATCGTCCCACCATTCTTCGGGCATATCGAAGTCAATTATTCTTGAATCTACTGCTTTTTGGATGTTTCGTAAATCCCTTGAAGAGAAAAATGAATACTTTTTTAATACATTTTGATAAAAAGATCCAAAGAAATCATGGCTTTTGGGGTCAAGCTGACTCAATGTGCTATCAAAAATATCTTTCACTTCTTCATTCACAAATTCATATTCTTTGTTAAATACTGAATTCAAACTGGTTAACTCCTTTTGGGCTTCCATAAATTCATAATTTTTTGGAGCTATCGCATCCACAAAATCAGGCATCATTTTACCGTATTTTTTCCACCAAATGTAATCTTGGTCAATGAAATCTTCTTTGGTTGTCGCCCCATCCATGCTCACTCTGGATTGGATTCTGGAAAGAACTGCTTTATCAATTTGATCTGGAATATTAGTAAATAAACTAATTAGTCTATTTCCATTATTAATGGCATAAGCACCTTCTGTATTTCTCAAGAAAACTCCAATTAACTCACGAACACCTGCAGAAACTCCTTTTCGAGTTCTCTCTTCCAAGTTATTCTCTGCATCATCCACAGGAGCAAAAATAATCTTGTTCTTGTCCTGCATAGGTCTAAACCATTCCATTGCTCTCTCTGCTGAACCTCCCTGATAGGTCGAAATAATATTATCTGGCAATGGCCAGAATAAAAATGGAATTTCTAATTCTTCGCATTTTTCCTTTAAAATAGTAGCTGTTGCAGCAATCAACATACTTTTCCCAGTTCCAGGTTTTCCGTCTGCCATAGTAACTGCGGGTAATCCACCTAACTCCAGCATAGGATTCTGACCTGTTTTCATGTCATAACAAAGCAATCTTTCTGCATAGCGCTTAAACATGTGTTTAGCTTCTTTGTTTGCAATAATTTGCTCCATTCGGATAGGGTTAAAGTCCTGACTGGTTGAACCAACAACCGTGGTTGGATCAAATCCTTGAATAGTAAATTCTGTTTCTTCAACTTTATAATGTTTGTTGGTAAAGAATTCCGAAAATTTCAATGAATCTTTTCTCAATACAACTTCCTCACTCAATCTCTGAAAATATAAGTTGGACAATTGAAGCAATTCCAGCTCATTGTTAACCACGTTAGACCTTTCCAGATATGCACCGTAGTAATACAATCCACAACTAATAGTCTGTGAAGGACGGCTAATATTGATTTCCGGAATTCCTCCAAAATTAATATTGATAGCACTTGATTCTGATTTTCGATGTTGATCAAGAAGGTAAATGATATATTTACTTGCAACAAAAGTTAAGATCGCAGATTGAGTTTGTGTTTTTTCATGAAACTCTGGCAACTCAGACTGGTGAATACTTTGATTCTTGTTTCTTTCTTGCAATTGTTCCAATCCAGAAGCTTTTTCATAGAGTTTAGAAATATGTTTCCCTAAACAAAATCCTTCACGCACTGCGTTAATCACATAGTTAGTAGTGTTGCTTAATAAGATCCTATCATCACTTATTCGAATCGCATTTTTAAGAATAGAAATTTCATCAGTTTGATCTAATCCTAAGGTTTTATTACCTATTAAAAAGGTTAAATCGATATTTTCATTATTGTCAGAAAATCGTTTGTTGTCCGCTTTCCAAGAAACTTGTTTGAGGTAAGAAGTAAGTTCTTCTTTGTATTGATTTATATCTTCTTGATTTATTGGAAGGAGAGAGGATTCGGGTTGGTTCATGGGTTGAAAATAAATTTATTCTTAAATGTAATTATTGTTTCGCAAATTAGAATAAATATGATGTAATTTTTAGCTATAATTTATTTTAATTGTAACAAATTGAAAGAAATGAGTTATCATTGATAAACAAAGAATATGAAGAATATTATTTTCCTTTTGGCAATTGTATTTTTTACTTACTGCAAAGTTACTGTAAAAGAACGGTCAAATTCTACTGGGTGGGACTATAACAATCCTAATCAAAATGGCTATTTGAGTGTTGCCTATGATGAACAAGAAACGGGTCCAGGATTAATTTTAGTAAAGGGTGGATATTTTGAGCTAAAGAACAATGAAACTACTAAAGAAGTTTTAATTCCAGCTTTTTACATGGATGTAACCGAGATTAGTAACGAGTTTTGGGTGGATTATATGTTTTGGACCAAAAGAACATTTACCGATTTTCCTTTGGTATATGAAAACACTAAACCCAATACTAAAGTATGGTTGGAGAATGGAGTTTATAATGAACCTATGAGGAATTATTATTTGGAACATCCATCCTATCAAGATTATCCTGTTGTGGGAGTTAGTTGGTTGCAAGCCAACAACTACTGCAAATGGCGAACCGATAGAGTCAATGAATATATACTGATAAGAGAAGGGATTTTACTCTGGAATAATGACCAACAAAACGAACCTTTTACAACTTCGGCTTACTTAGCTGGACAATATGCTAATAGTGATAATCCAAGTGGACAGTTATTGGATTTAGATCCCTCAAACGGAAGAGGAAGTAATAGGAGAGGGAAAATTAAACGCAAAGATTTAGCAACAAGAATTGTGAATATTCGTGATGGAATTTTATTGCCTAAATATAGACTTCCAACTGCCGCTGAATGGGAATTCGCATCAGTTGCACCGACCACTCAAAAAAAGAAGATTTTTCCTTGGAATGGGGGAGTGCACAAAAACAAAGGAGCATCCATGAATAATGAACCGCCAACCAAAAATAGAATCTCGTACATATCTTCTGTTAACTCACATTGGCCCAATGATTATGGCTTGTATAACATGAACAGAAATGTGAGTGAATGGGTGATGGATACCTACTTGGAAAACAAAGAAATAAGTAATTACAGTCCATTTTCTGGAGAATTAATTAGCTCGACTCCAGTGTTAAATTCAAATGGAAACATAGATGAAAAATTAGCCGAAGCTATTTATGATATTCCAAAAATTATCGAATTTACCGAAGAATTAGAAACTGCAACCAGAAAACAAAGAAGTGGGGTAATTACTGATTCTTTAGATTTAATGGTTATTAATTTTATTCAAAGAAAATTGGACACTGCTTTACTTTTTTGGAATGGAAATAAAAAAAGGATTGCTTCTAAAATAGTGAGAAAGTTAATAGATAAAGAATTAATTAAATTGGATTTAGCAGTTCGAGAAGAATCAGGATTTGAAGATTTTCAATTTGAAATCATCAATAATTTTATGAATGGAATTTCTCAATACGTGTTATACAGCCCTGGAAGTATAATGTTTGAGAACATAACATGTGTTGAGTCTTCTCTTGCTAAAAATAAAATGAATGAAGATTACATGAAATTCATTCCTTCTTTGCAATTTGATTTAGATAAAAACAAAAAGACGGACAACAGAATATTCAAAGGGAAAAATTGGAGAGATTCCACTGAACTCAATGAAACGAGGTATTTAAACAAATATTTATCTTCTTCTACAATTGGCTTTAGATGTGCTATGGATAGGTTAGGAGCTGTTAAATAATATTCTTTTAAAAGAAATTACTCATTGTGGAATTCTAAAAAAGAAAAACTTAATTTTGCAATAGAAACTATTTCAATGAGCGATAAAGAAACTGATAAAAAACCCGACCAAGTTGTTTTTGATGAAAAAACAGGAAGGTATGATGCTGCTGTCAAAGAGTATGGAACCAATGTGGGTGCACCAAGTATTACCACCACCAACGTAAAAACTTGGAAGAATGTTGGGATTTCAAAAGTGAATCACATGCTTAAGCAAAAGTTCAATGAGCTTCAAGAAGAGTATGACCGCATGATGGAAGAGTATAAGTGGAATGATTTAATCTATAACACTGAATATAATTTTGAACCTATCATTGGAGAGATTTATCATCTTTACCAGAGGGAGGACGAATCTAATTTTTTAAGTGTGATTCCTCCTGAAAGCTTTAGCTACCATTGTGTAGGCTCATTTCAGTTGACTTTTGAAAAAATTTGGAAGAAAGTATAAAGGAGTAAAAATCAATTCTGAATTACACCATTTAGGTAATGGTAAGTGTAACGAATTTTACCTGATTTATCATACCTTATCAATTCCCCATGATTAAGGTCGTTCTTATAATAAATCTTAAACTCAATAGTTCCGTCCTTAAAGTATTGTTTAGTAAGTCCTTCCAATTTATCATTTTCATAATACCATTCAACACTTACCTCACCAGTAATAAAAAATTTTGTTGAAACACCCTCTTTCTTCCCTTTTGCATAATTCCAACGATGCATAACACTCCCATCTTGATAATATTCAATTGATATGCCATGAATAATCTCATTCTGATAGCTATGTTCAATCCAGAGCTTACCGGATTCATAATATTGACAAGATTTTTTAATGGTGTCTTGTTCGTATATAAATTCAGCCAAAACTTCTCCTGTTGAGTCATAGCTATATCCTTTCCCCTCTTTTTTTAGGTTTTTATATGGAACATAATAGAGAATTCTGTTCTTTTTTGAATCAAACGTCCTCCCACCTGAAAGTGCGCCTTTAGAATAATTCCAAACGCAATATGTGGAATCTGAAAAAAATTCATAAGTATCTCCATCCACAACTCCATTATAAAAATTCCAGATCTTATTAATTGAACCATCTAAATTATAAATTGTTGTTTTGCCATGTAAAACATTCTTTGAGTATGTTACTTTAGCTTTTAATTGCCCAGATTCATAATACCGAGTGGAGGTTCCTTCAATTAAGTTGTTCTTATAATTCCCTTCTTCAGATATTTGATTATTAGAGTAATACATTCTGTAACTTATTCCATTCCCATTTTTAAAGATGACTTCTCTTGAAGTTCCATCTTCTAAATATTCAATTGAAATTCCATGTAAGACATCCTTATTATAATTCCATTTATTTGTTAGTTTTCCTTTTTCATCGTAAGCCTTGGTTATCCCATGTCTTAGTCCATTTAACATTTCATATTGGAAACTTAACTTACCATTAGGATGGTATTCCTTAATGATCTTTGACTTTGTTTGAGAGAGACACGAAAAACTGGTGATAGCAATTAATATGATTAGTATTATTCTCATAGATTAAAATCATTAAAACTTTTAATTGATTCAATGTATTCACTCCAAATTTCCTTAACAATTTCACCAGCAGGTTTAATTTCATGAATCAATCCAGAAATTTGCCCAATTTCCAATTCTCCCTCAACTAAATCTCCTTCAAACATCCCTTTTTTTGCTCTTCCTCTTCCCAATAATTCTTTTAATTGTTCTTGAGAAGCTCCTTTTTTATAAGCGTCCGAAACTTGTTTGTAAAATTCATTCTTAATTAATCTTACCGGAGTTAATTCCTTTAAAGTAAGTTGTGTATCTCCTTCCTTAGCATCTACTACAGTTTCTTTAAAATTAATATGAGCAGAAGATTCATTGGAAGCTACAAATCTACTACCAATCTGAACTCCATCAGCTCCAAGCACCATTGCAGCCAGCATTGTTTTACCTGTTCCTATTCCTCCAGCGGCAATTAATGGAATATCAATAGCTTCTTTTACCATTGGTATTAAACAGAGAGTAGTGGTCTCATCTCTTCCATTGTGTCCTCCAGCTTCAAAACCTTCAGCTACAACTGCATCAACTCCAGCGGATTGAGCCTTTAAAGCAAACTTAACACTTGAAACAACGTGAACTACTTTTATTCCATGATCTTGTAGATGTTTTGTCCAAGTTTTTGGATTTCCCGCAGATGTAAATACAATGGGAACTTTATATTCAATGATAGATTCAATGTGTTTGTCAATATCAGGATATAACATAGGAAGATTAACCGCAAAAGGTTTATCTGTAGCTTTTTTGCACTTTTCAAGATGCTCTCTCAAAACTTCAGGATACATTGAACCCGAACCAATTATTCCTAAACCTCCGGCATTACTTACCGCAGAAGCTAATTCCCAACCACTGCACCAAATCATTCCTGCTTGGATTATTGGGTATTCGATATTAAATAAGTCTGTTATTCTGTTTTTCATTTTCTAAAAATTTTTATCCAACAATTGTCAGTTCGAGTTTTGCGATTTGTCATCGGAATGTATGGAGAACTTATTATTCCAATATTCCTTTTGTAAAGCTTTACTTGTGTGTGAATCATCATTGGGAAGCCAACCAGGAGGGGAAAAGAGAATTTTTAATTTCGTTCCTATTCC
>JBMYYT010000021.1:0-18567 GCA_049609665.1 Flavobacteriales bacterium
AGCAACAAGCTATGATTGAAGAGCTTAAAAAGAAACTGGAAAAACTGGAAAAGGAAAAATCTGAAAACCAAGAAAACAAATAACTATGAGAACTCTACTAATAATAGGCTTGATATTGGGTGGCCTTGCTGCCCAAGCTCAAACCATCGAAAGACAAGTGATTGGGTCCTTGGGAGGAATCTCTTCTGGAGGAACTTACAGTGTGGATTGCACGGTTGGTGAAACAGTAATTGATACTTTTTCTTCTGGGAGTATTCTTCTCTATCAAGGATATCATCATGTAAATGACAGTAACAAAGTGGCTTCCATTAAAGAAATTCCTTTAGTTGCAAATTATGTGTTGTTTCCTAACCCTACTTTGGACAAAGCTACTTTGAGAATAATAGGAGCTTCCAAAGAAACTAACCTAACTATAACCGTTTTTTCCTTAACTGGAAAGTTAATTTCTACTCAAACACTTGGAGTTTCAAGCACCAATCAATCTGAGGCTAAACTGGACATTAGTCATCAAAGTGCAGGCGTTTACTTTGTCAAGATTACAGATAGCAACTCCACATACTCTCAATCTCTGAGATTAGTAAAGCAATAAAATCCATTAACAAAAGCTCTTGATTTCTAAATCAAGGGCTTTTTTAATCAAAAAACTCCAATAAACCTCAATTTTGTTACAAATTGTATAAACCCTGTTACACTATGTCGGTTCAATATTAACTAAAAACGGGAGATTTGTCGTAACAAAAAACAATTGAAAAATTTAATACAATAATTAATACTAAAACTAAACAACATGAAAACTACAACATTAAACAACACCAAAATTACAGCCATTATCCTCTTTCTGATCGTAGGATTATTTTCTTGCAAAAAAGATTTGGGAATAAATTTCACTACCGATTTAAGCACCGCCAAATCAATTCACATTGACCAAACTGCTGGAACTGCGGTTTCTTTTAGCGAGAGTGTCCTCGTGGAACTCGAAAATGAGGATACAAGAGAATATCTTGATAAAATTGAAGCAATCGAAAAAATCAATTCTTTTACCTATCTATTTAAGAATTTTTCTGGAGATCCAGCTGGTATGGTTAGCCTAAACATTGCAGTTAACGGAACTATAATTGCTAACGAAGAAAATGTAATTGTTAAAGATGAATCAGATAACAAGACTGTATTTGAAATATCTGACAATGAAAAACTTAGTCAAATTGCTACTGCTTTGATGAATGATCAAAAAGTTACATTTAAGTTTTCAGGAACTGCTCTTTGTGATGCTGCAGCCATGGACTTTGATATAGAACTAAAAATGAATATTACGGTTGCAGCAAGTGCATTATAGTAAACAAGCTCTATCTCGTTGAAAAGGGTGAGAGGATTTCAAATTACTTCAAACAAATGAGATTGGTAAACTGGTAAACACAATAACCTTTTAGCTCTTGAAGATCGTTCAAGAGCTTTTTTCTTATATTTAACTTCACAATTCTTGTCCTATGATATTTTCCCGAATCAAAAAAACATTTTTTTTAGTCGCTTTCATTGCTGTTACACTTTTTGGAAAAAGCCAATCTAAACAAGAAATAGATTCTGTCCTTAATTTAATAAAGAATGAAAAAGTAACATCAAGCCAAATTACACATTATTCCAATTTTATTGACTACTACTATTACACAGGTGGAGATACCTACAAAGCCTTTCAGACTTTTGATAGTGCCTTTCTGGAAACAGTAAAACCAACAATTAAAAATGATCACCTCCTAATTTCCAAAATCAGCAACTGTGAAGTACTAAGGTCATCACGGAGATTTGATGATTGTAAAAAAGGATTGAACAACCTTATAAAAGAAGAAAAAGATAAAAAATCTTATTTCTATTTCAGAGCTCTGGAAGAAATAGCTGAACTCTATCATGATTTATCAAATAACGACAGCACGTTTTACTTTGCCAATTTAATTCTAAATTCAAAAGACAGTGCTCTCACCAATAATCAAAGAGCTCACGCTCATTATATGCTTTCTGTGGTAAACGAACATAAAGGTTACTATAATATTGCTGCTAACAACTTATTAAAAGCTGATTCATTGGTAGAGAGCAGCTACTCCAAAGCTACCATGTATATAGGTTTAACGAATATATACACCCGTTTAAAGAAATATGATAAAGCTCGAGAATACGTAAAAAAAGCTTTGAAAATTAGTAAAGAATTGAATATTCAAGAACAAATTCAATTTCATAATTATTATTGGGCAAGGGTCGAATCTGAAGCGAAACAATTCGCAATATCGGATTCTCTTTGTGCGGTGGCAAATGAATATTACAAAAAAAATGGAGCTATTTATATGGGATACCATACCGATGTTCTCGTTGCCAGAAATGCGTATGAAACTCAAAATTATTCTAAATCAAAACGGTTGTTTAGTAGCTGCTTAAAACTTGCACTGACGTTATTCAGGGATACATCAAATGCGATTGAAATTAGTGAAAAACTGGCTCAAATTAGTTTGAAAAACAATGATTTGAATCAAGCTAAAAAGCATATCGACTCAACCAATAACCTGATTCAGTTGTATGACAATCAGAACAACTTACTCAAAATAAATTTTCTTGATATGGAGACTATTTATTTTATAAAAACCAATCAAACCGACAAAGCCCTATTTGCCTTAAACAGAAAAGACAGTTTAGAAGATGAGTTCAACAAATCATCAAACTTAACAGATATCGAAGAATTGGAGATCCTTCATGAGACTCAATTAAAAGAAAATCAAAACAAATTATTAGTAGCAGAAAACTCAAAAATCGAACAAGAGAAAAGAAGTCAATTTTATCAATTGTTACTCGGCATTGTCTTTCTAACCCTTGGGTTAATTGTACTGTATTTGCTTTTCAAAAATCGTCAGAAAAAGAATGAGAAACTAAAAGAATTAGATTCCTTAAAAAGCAAATTCTTTGAAAGCATTTCACATGAACTGAGAACACCACTTACACTTATTCAACTTCCGGTTTCAAAAGCATTAGAAGAAGATGATTCTATTCCGAAAAAAGACCTAAAAACGATTAAGTACAACGCAAAAAGACTTCAAAACTTAATGGATGACTTACTTTCCATTACTCGAATTGAGGCTAATAAATACCCTTTGCAATTTACTCAAAACAACATCACAAAACAAGCCGCTGTGTTGAGCGCACAGTTTGATTCTTTGGCAGAAAGCAATAATATTCAATATGTTAAAAACATCCAGTCAAAAAATTATTCTGCTAATTACGACAAAGAAGTATTCAATAAAGTATTGATAAATTTAATTTCCAATGCGATTAAATACTCGAACAATAGTGGAACTGTTGAAGTGAATTTTAAAGTAGAAAACAACAAAGCAATTCTATCAGTTTCTGACGAAGGAAGAGGAATTAAAAAAGAAGATCAAAAATACATTTTTGATAAATTTTATCGTGTGGATCAAAACAATGAGAATATTCCTGGTTCTGGAATTGGACTATCCATCGTGAAAGAACTAATTGGAATAATTGGTGGAACTATCTCCTTTGAAAGCGAGGAAGGAAAAGGAACTCAGTTTCACGTGCAGTTTCCATTAGAAGAAGTTCAAGAATTAGAATCAAACGAAAACGAGGTAATAATACCTGTTGTAAAACCTCCAATACCAAGAATACTGGAGTCCTCTAAAGAAGAATTTGCTATTGACAATTCGGACAAACCTCATTTACTGGTGGTAGAAGATAATGAAGAATTACTTTCTTACATCAAAGAACAATTTTCCGAAGCCTATAAAGTATACACTGCCAGTAATGGAAAATTAGGAATTGAACAAGGAATTGAAATTGTTCCAGACTTAATAATTTCTGATTGGCTAATGCCTGAAAAAAATGGAATTGAATTGTGTCAAGCTATCAAAGAAAACGAAATTACCAGTCACGTCCCCGTAATTATGCTTACTGCTAAAACTGAAGTGGAAGATAAAGTAAAAGGATTTGAAACTGGAGCGGATGCCTATGTAGCAAAGCCTTTTGAAATGAATGTACTGAAAGCTCAGGTTAAAAACATCATTGAACAAAGACAAAAGCTGATTGAGAAGTTTAACATGGATGGTTCTGCAGTTTCAACCAATGAGTTTTCTGAAAACGACATGAAATTCTGGAATAAATTCAAAAAACTGGTGGATGATAATATATCAAATCCAGATTTTTCGGTTCAAACTTTAGCTGATAATATGTTTGTCAGTCGAATGCAACTAAACAGAAAAATTAAAGCACTTATTAAAATTTCTGGAAAAGAATATTTGGTGAAACAAAAAATGAATATTGCAAAACAACTATTGCTGAACAGAGACCTTCAGATTTCTGAAATTGCTTTTCAAGTTGGATATGACAATTTAAATTCTTTCAGCCGAGCGTTTAAAAATGAAACTGGACAATCACCTTCTGATTTTAGAAAAAACGGATGACAATTTAAAAAAAGCTATTGGTTTTAATAAAAAAGGAATTAGAACCAGGCTTCAACTATCAAAAACCTCAAAACCCGTTATAATGTTACCATTTGAATAAAGATTGTTACCATTTGTAGGATACTTTTATTTCATAACATGGAGATTTGCTTAATCAAAAATCCAACCTATTATGAAAAACATAAAACTATCAATCACATTTTTATCCTTCCTATTTTTAGGAATGGCTACTTCCTTTTCGCAGAGTCCAGAAGGAATAAATTACCAAGCAACTTTGAGAGATGCTTCGGGTAATTTAATGAAAAACCAAACAGCAACGTTAGAATTTACCATCAAAGAAGATTCAGTAAATGGAACAGTCGCTTATCAAGAATCTCATTCTGTCACCACCAATAACTATGGAGGAGTTTCCACAGTAATTGGAACGGGAACGCAACTTTCTACCAATTCATTTTCTTCTATTAATTGGGGATTACATTCTCACTATTTACAAGTAAAAGTAAATGGAACGGATTTAGGAACCACTCAACTTATGAGTGTACCTTACGCCTTGTATGCAAAAACATCGGGCAGTTCAACTCCCGGACCGCAAGGTCCTCAGGGACTAAAAGGCGACACTGGAGTTAGGGGATCACAAGGACCTGTCGGCATGACTGGTCCGCAAGGTGCAACTGGAGCCACTGGCCCACAAGGAATTGCAGGTTTGCAAGGGACTACTGGCGCTATGGGACCACAAGGAATTCAAGGGCCTATTGGACCAGCAGGACCCCAAGGAATTATTGGACCTCTTGGACCACAAGGTATTCAAGGACCTATCGGACCGCAAGGAATTGCAGGAGTAAAAGGAGATACTGGTGTGCAAGGGCCAATTGGACTAACCGGACCACAGGGAATTCAGGGAATAAAAGGCGATACTGGTGCTCGAGGACCCGCTGGAGCTATGGGGCCACAAGGACCTGTAGCCTCTGACGACCAGGGAATTGACAGCATTTCTCTTAACGGAAATGTATTAACTGTGCATATTGAAAACGGAAACTCAGCAAGTGTAAGCTTAGATTCAATAAGTGGTTTATTTGTGCAAGATGGAAATGTAATTAGAACAGATGGTGGGTATGATTCTCTAAATTTTATTTTTGGAAGTTCGCAAATGGATCATGATACCTCTTTACAAAACAACAACCGAATGTTTTTTAATAAAGAAAAGGGGGCTTTTAGAGCTGGAAATACACAAGTCGACATTTGGGGTTCCAACCCAAGAAATTGGAATACAGATAGCTTAGGATTGTATTCTGTTGCATTTGGCTCAAATAATAAAGCTACTGGAAAATATTCAATTGCAGCTGGTAATAGAAGTGAAGCAACTAAAGCCTATTCAACAGCAATTGGTTTCAAAGCTAAATCTAGTGGCACTGCATCAGTAGCTATGGGATCAAGTACTAGGGCAACTGGTGATAATGCAATTGCTATGGGCTATGTCACTAAAGCAACTGGAGATTATTCAATTGCTATAGGAAATAACTCAGAAGCTACAGGAAATTATTCTACTATAATAGGTCATGATTCTTATGCATCTGGGTCAGGATCTTTCGCAATAGGATATCAATGCTATGCAGTAGGAGCTTCCTCATTAGCAACGGGAAGTAGAACCTATGCTACCGGCCGAAATTCAATAACCTCTGGATATTACACTAACGCATCCGGAGACTACTCAACTGCAACAGGAAGAGAAACGACAGCATCTGGTGATACCTCCACAGCTATGGGTTACAAAACAATTGCTTCAGGAAATACGAGTACAGCTTTTGGTTATGAAACAGAAGCTTCTGGTTTATATGCAACATCAATGGGTCAGGAGACAGAAGCATCTGGCGAGGGATCTTCCGCATTTGGTTACAAAACAATTGCGTCAGCTAGCTATTCAAGTGCCTTTGGAAATAATACCATTGCATCTGGTCCAAATTCACTCGTGTCTGGTTATCTTTCTGTTGCATCAGGACAAGGAGCTAGTGCATTAGGAATCTCAAATAATGCCTCAGGTTATGCTTCTGTTTCTATTGGTAGGGGAAATACTTCATCGGGTAATCAGTCAATCACATTAGGTTATAATAACAGTGCTACATCTGATAACGCAATCGCATTTGGTTTTCAATCATTTGCATCTGGTAATACAAGTGTCGCAGTAGGTTACAAAGCTGAAGCAACGGGGAATGTCTCAACAGCTTTTGGTTTTGAGACAAAAGCTTCTGGTTCTACATCTTCCGCATTTGGATTCAAGACTGTTGCCTCTGGAATCTATTCCAGTGCTTTTGGTTACAAAACAATTGCCTCGGGGACTACAAGTACAGCTTTTGGTTACTTATCCAAAGCTACTGGAGTATCAAGCACAGCGTTTGGAGTTAATAGTAATGCAGCCGGAGATTATTCGGCCGCTTTTGGTAGTTTCAATCTTGCCTCTGGTAAAAACTCGATTGCTTTAGGTAGAGAAACCATTGCATCAGGAGATACTTCAATAGCTTTTGGTTACAAAACAATTGCATCCGGTAATACGAGTACTGCTTTCGGATATGAATCTGAAGCAACTGGTAACTTCACAACTGCTTTTGGATATGAGAATGAAGCTTCTGGTTTAATTAGTACAGCTTTTGGATACGATAATGAGGCTACAGGAAATTATTCTACTGCTTTTGGAAGAATTAACATAGCTTCGGGAAATAATGCCACTGTCTTTGGATATTCTAACAGTGCAACGAATACCTATTCAACAGCTTTCGGAAGGAATACCCTAGCGTCAGGATTTAATTCAACGGCTTTTGGACAAGGAAGTGTAGCTTCTGGAAATAATTCCTTAGCCATGGGAAATAGTATCGAAGCAAGCGGACAAAATTCTACAGTTTTAGGGAAGTTTAATGAAATCAATAGCACTCATCTTTTTGCTATTGGAAATGGTACTCACGGAACTTCTCGATTCAATGCCTTTCATATTTTTAGTGGTACAAACAATGCTTATTTTAGAGGTAGTTTAGTTCCTATGGTAAATAACAGCGAAGATCTTGGAACAACAGGACTTAGATGGGACGATATTTATGCAACCAATGGCGTCATCCAAACTTCGGATACTACCTTAAAATCTAACATATCTCCCCTAGCCTATGGGTTAACCGATTTAATGAAAATAAAAACTATTTCTTATACCTGGAAAGGGGACGAAAGACAAGTGAGAAAGATAGGATTTAATGCACAAAACTTGTTGAGTGTTATTCCTGAAGTGGTGCAAACCGAGAGTGAAGTTACCAACGAAGAAACGGGAGAAGTGACGGTGAAAAAAAATGAAACTTTGGGAGTTTATTATTCGGATATGATTCCTGTATTGACAAAATCTATCCAAGAACAACAAGTTATGATTGAGGAACAAAAGGCTCAAAATGAAGCTCAACTAAAATTGATTCTTGAACTAAAAAAGAAACTGGAACAATTAGAAAAGCAACAAACTGAAAACAACAAAAACAACTAATCATGAAATATTTATCTATCATTAGTTTGCTGTGGTTTAGTGTATCTAGTTACAGCCAATCGATACAAAAACAAGTAATTGGGAGTTTTGGAGGAATTTCTTCTGGAGGGAATTACGAGATAGACTGCACGGTTGGAGAAGCAGTGATTGACACTTTTTCTTCTGGAAGTATTCTCCTCTATCAAGGCTTTCACCATGCAACGGATAGCAACCGAAATACTTCCCTTGCTAAACTCACTCCTTTGACTTTGGATTTTGTATTATTTCCAAACCCCACAAGTGATAAAGCCACATTGAGATTAACAGGCGCAACGAAGTCCGCCCAACTCACCATTCAGGTGTTTACGGTGGCTGGCAAGTTAGTTTCTACAAGTGCATTAGAATTAGCTACTTCTGCCACTTCCGAAGCCCTTATTGACATAGGAAATGAAAGTGCAGGAGTTTATTTTGTGCGCATAGCCGATGCCAAATCAGGCTATTCTAAGTCGTTGCGTTTAGTAAAGCAATAGAAATTAGTAGCTCCTAGTTGATTGAAACTGGGAGCTTTTTTTTATTTTTAGTCAAACTATTATATAATGCTCAATTCTCTCAAACTTTTATTTAGCGTATTTTCTTTTATTTTATTTGCAAATAATTTCCTTGGGCAAAACACATTTAATCACGATTCTATATCAGATATTATTGTGAAATTAAAAACTGAAAATAAGAAAACAACCTCATACATTAAACACATTAAATATTACATTCTCTCAGAAATTGAATTAAAATCTTTCAATAAATTATTACTAAGAAAAGTTGAAATAGAACAAAAGGAATATATTAGAAATCTTACTCGACTTACAGAAGGTCTTTACTTTTCGTATCAATATCAAGTTGATTCTGCTGAAAACATTTTCAGTAATTTGATGAAAAAGCTTGACGAAAACAACATGTATGTTTATGCACGTGCCGTAAATGGATTAACGCTTCTTTATTATGAAACGGATAATTTCCAAAAAGCAATATCATTTAGTGATAGTGTATTAAGTCTTAAATCTGAAGAATTTTCTAAAAAAAATTTGGGATTAACCTATCAGTACAGAGCTTTATCCTTCCGGTCTTTAGGGTATATTAATACTTCGACTCGCGAATTACTTATTGCAGATACGTTACTCGAAGAGGGATCAGGAAAAATTGCCAACTACATTGATTTATCAAAAAATTTTAGTCAATTAAATGATCTCGATAATGCAAAAAAATATATGCATAAAGCTATTTACTTATGCAACAAGTTAAAGAATGAACATTTGTTACACCTTTCCTATCTTTTTCTGGGAAGAATATACCAAACAGAAAACAGAATTAATCAAGCTGATTCTATGCTGCGATTAGGAAAAGAATATTTTTCTCAAGACAATTATTACTGGGAACGATTTGACATGGATTTTGAATTATTAAAAAACAAAAGAATAAAAAAGGAAAACGATGCAGCCATAAAAGGTTTAAAAAAATATTTAAGCAAAAAATTTATAAGAGAAGACCCAACAATTAGAACTATTTGTTTTATCGAAATTGCTAAAAACTTGATAAATCTAAAAGATGTTGTTAACGCAAGAATTTATCTTGATTCAGCTTCAAATTTTATTTCAGATAAGAATACAACCGAAGATTTTTTGTCTTTGTTAAACACTGAGTATGAGTTAGAAGTGTTGGATAAAAATTACTTAAGAGCTTTGAAACTATCAAAAGACCTTGATTCTGCAAAAAATGAAAACTATAATAAATCTAACCTAACCAAAGTAAACGAACTCAAATATTTTTACCAAACAGAGAAAAAAGAGAGGGAAAACCTAACTCTCAAAACAGAAAAAGCAGAGATAGAAAAAGAAAAACAAAGTCAATTCTACCAATTACTTATTGGTATTATTTTACTTTCGTTAGGTCTGATTTTGGTTTATCTTTTGTATAAAAATCGACAAAAAAGAAATGCACAACTCGAAGAACTGGACAAACTTAAAAGTAAGTTTTTTGAAAGTATTTCGCACGAGCTCAGAACACCTCTTACTCTTATTAAACTTCCTATAACCAAAGCGATTGATAAAAAAGAACCTATTCCCGAAGAGGAACTAAACACCATAAAATATAACGCGAATAGGTTAGAAAACCTGATGGATGATTTACTTTCTATTACTCGAATTGAAGCCAATAAATATCCTCTTTCTATTTCCGAAAACCCTATAACAGAACAAACCAAAGTGCTTACAGCTCAGTTTGACTCATTGGCAGAAAGCAACAATATAGATTACATTAAAACCATCGAGAACAACTCGCTCTCTGCTAATTATGACAAAGAAGTGTACAACAAAATTGTGATAAACTTAATCTCAAACGCCATTAAATACTCGGAAAAAGGTGGAAAGGTAGAAGTTGATTTTAAAGTTAAAGACAACAAAGCGTTACTTTCAGTAAAAGATCAAGGAAAGGGGATACGAAAAGAAGATCAAAAATATATTTTCGACAAATTTTATAGAGTGGATAACAACAATGAAAATGTTCCTGGATCTGGAATAGGATTATCAATTGTAAAGGAACTCTTGAGCATAATTGGAGGTTCAATTTCATTCGAAAGTGAAGAAGGAAAGGGTACCCATTTTTATGTGGAATTTCCATTAGAGAATATTCAAGAAATAGCGGCTGAGGAAGATAAACAATCTAAATCCTTTGTTCAAAAACCTTCTACTCCTAAAAATGTGCAAACAGAAAAAGAAGAGTTTGCAATAGATAATGCCGCCAAACCTCATTTATTGATTGTAGAAGATAACGAAGAACTACTCGACTATATCAAACAAGAACTACGAGAAGAATTTAAAATTTTAACCGCTAACAATGGGAAATTGGGAATTGAAAAAGGAATTGAAACGGTGCCTGATTTAATTATATCGGATTGGTTGATGCCAGAAAAAAATGGAATTGAACTTTGTAAAGCAATCAAAGAAAATGAAATTACCAGTCACGTACCTGTGGTAATGTTAACTGCAAAAACTGAGGTAGAAGATAAGATAAAAGGGTTTGAAACGGGAGCGGATGCATACGTTGCCAAACCTTTTGAAATGGATGTGTTAAAAGCACAAGTCAACAACATAATCAACCAAAGAAAAAGAATAATAAAAAAATTCAATTCAGGTAAAACATCAATTTCAACGAAAGAATTTTCGGAAAGAGATATCTTATTCTGGAATAAACTCAAGAAAATGGTAAACGATAATATCTCAAATCCAAATTTCTCGAATCAAACTCTTGCGAATGAATTATTAATAAGTAGAATGCAGCTTAATAGAAAAATGAAAGCTCTGGTAAATCTCTCTGGAAGTGAATATATATTGAATGAAAGAATCAATTGTGCTAAAATTCTATTAAAGAAAAATGAGTTGCAAGTTTCAGAAATTTCCTACGAAGTGGGTTACGATAATGTAAATTCGTTCAGTAGAGCTTTCAAAAAAGAGACTGGACACAGTCCAAGTGAGTATAAAAAATCAATAAATTCTTAGTTAATAAATTTGTCTTAAATTTAACCTATGAAATTAGATATTTTAGCATTTGCAGCGCATCCTGACGATATAGAACTCGCCTGTAGCGGAACCCTTATCAAAGAAATTGCAAAAGGAAAAAAAGTTGGAATCATAGACCTCACCGAAGGAGAATTAGGATCAAGAGGGAGTCGTGAATTAAGATACGAAGAAGCTGCAAAAGCTTCTGAAGTGATGGGAGTTTCTATCAGAGAAAATCTGAACTTAGGAGATGGTTTTTTTGAAGTGAACGAAGAATCACTATTACGGGTTGTAGAAATGATTCGCAAATACCAGCCCGAAATTGTGCTGTGTAATGCAATTAAAGACCGCCATCCCGATCATGGAAGAGGAAGTGAATTGGTGAAACGTGCTGCTTTTTTATCGGGATTGATAAAGATTGAAACAGAAATCAATGGGAAACCTCAAGAAAAATGGAGACCAAAACAAGTTTTCCATTACATTCAAGATGAGTACATTGAACCTGATTTTGTGATTGATATTACTCAGCAATTTGAAACTAAAATGGAATCCATTTACTGTTATTCCTCTCAATTCTATAATCCAAAAAGCATTGAACCTCAAACCCCTATTTCTTCCAAAGAATTTATTGATTTCTTGGATGGACGTGCAAGGCAATTTGGAAGATCAATCGGAGCGAAATACGGAGAAGGTTTCACCTCAAGTAATCCACTGAAAATTGACTCGTTGAATGATTTGATTTAATATGTGGTCATTATTTTTGATTCCAGCTTTATGTTTTTTGATTTTTTACATTGCAATACTCTCTCAATTTGGAAAGAAAATATTTATTATTGGTATACTGCTTATTCCATTAGCCATTGGAGGGTTATGGTTGAACAATATTTTAACTTCCAAAATGAAAGTCGAAAGACATGACATTATTGGAAGTTATGTAATTGACAGGAACAAATATTCAGGTTTTCAAGCTGATTGGCAATACAATCATTATCGTTTTGAGATTTTTGAAGACAATACGATTGAGTTTTATGTGACTGAAAATGAACATATAGCAAAAACTTATAGAGGAAAGGTAATATTTGCTGGAGGTCGCCATTCCTTAATTATTAAAATGGAGGACAAAGATTTCCATGTTACCAAAAAAAGACCTGCTTTGTACCGGCTTCCTTGGTCATTTTATTATGTATTTCATTCAGAAAAATTTAATAATATGTTTTTCATAAAAGGAAAATGGAAGGCTATAAATAATTAATAATGGCTACAGAAATTGAAAGAAAATATCTGCTTAAAAACGACTCTTGGAAACAAGAAGTCTCTTCCAAAAACAAAATAATTCAAGGCTATCTCAGTTCCAAACC
Organism: Flavobacteriales bacterium; assembly: GCA_049609665.1. Taxonomy (GTDB): domain Bacteria; phylum Bacteroidota; class Bacteroidia; order Flavobacteriales_D; family CAJJDF01; genus CAJJDF01. Next base: position 12,848 of record JBMYYT010000021.1, read on the forward strand.
CGAAAGAACTGTAAGGATAAGAATAACTAATAACAGAGGCTTTGTAACTATAAAAAGCAAAAACATAGGCAGTTTAAGAAAAGAGTTTGAATATGAAATTCCAATTGAAGATGCTGAGGAATTAATTCTTCTTTGTGAAAAACCTATTATTCAAAAAACAAGATACATAGTTGAGCATTCCAGTTATAGTTGGGAAATAGATATTTTTGAAGGCGAAAACCAAGGACTTGAAGTTGCTGAAATTGAGCTCTCACAAGAAAATGAAGAATTTTCAATACCCAATTGGATAGGACAAGAAGTTACAAATGAATCAAAATATTACAATTCACAATTGATAATTAATCCTTTTATCAATTGGTAATAAATCAACTTCCAAATAAAGTTAGTGAGGTTTTAAAAGCCTTAGTTTTATCATTATCAACTTCAATAACAACAAAATACACACCATCATTTGCTTTTTCTCCCTGAGCTGTTTTTCCATCCCACTCAAAATTAATATCGTTTGATTCAAACATTAATTGACCCCATCTGTTATAAATTTTTACCAACAATTGTTCTTTTCCGCAGCCAGTTACAGAGGCTTTTATTTTAAATACATCATTAATCCCGTCTCCATTTGGAGAAAAAACATTAGGTATATCTTTTAAAGATATAGTTACGTTTTGTTGTTCAAAATCAATTTTAAAAACTGTCATATCATAGGAACCAGAAGCATTAGTCGCTGAGTAAGCATCAGAAGTTGTAGGAAATCCAAAGGATGTGCAAGTTGCCTGGTAAATTATGCCTCGCTTATCAAAACGGCTTGTGCCACCATCAACATGTGACCCTCTACTTCCATAAAATGAGCCAAAATTCAATTGTGAAGCATCTGGACTTAGCGATACCAAATAAAAACCTCCTAAGTTTTTTTGAACAGCATTCTCAGTTATTTCACTTCTAACAGAGTCAATACCATGAAATGAAGCGTAAATCAAATCACAATGATCTACTAAAAAAGCAACAGGTGAACCAGAATTCAATGTAGAGGTAAAAATTTTCTTGGATAAATCTGAACTGAATTTTGAAATATAAACTCCATCTCCATAGTCATAGGCTCCAACAGAACTTTTAATAACTCCTTCCGTTTTACCTAATACATATATTTCTCCAGCATCATTATTTTCAATTAGCATTGAATTATCATTTACAGAAGTCCCAATGTATGATCCATCAATTAGGTTCTTTCCGTTTACATCCAACGATATCACATAGCCATCATGTCCTCCATTATTTCCATGAGTTGTAGTTTCATTAAAAAAACTATTTCCAGCAATACCACACACATAAGTTTTTGAATTTACCACTCTCAATGAAAATGCCCCATCATCTTCACTTCCACCTAAGTAAGTACCAAAATCTAAGGCACTTAAATTGGAATTTAATTTAATCACTACTCCATCTTGCTTTCCTCCAAAAGTAGTTTGATATGCTCCCGTACTTGTTGGAAAATCAGAAGATTTTGAAAAGCTGGCAACATAACAATTCCCCATTTCATCTGTAATTATTTCTCCTCGAAAAGCATCTCCATAAGAATTTAAAACTAACGTATTATTAATCCCATCATCTTCTGAGCCACCAAAATATGTAGAGCCAATAATACCAGTTCCATTTTGGTTAAATTTTGTTATTGTAATATCCGCTTCCCCGTTATAACTTCGGTCATATCCACTGCTGGAAGTAGGAAAATCATTAGAAAATGTTGAACCTAAAACATACAAGCTATTATTATGCTCAACCATGCTATGTGGGATATCAACTTTACTCCCCCCTAAATAAGTGGAGTAAATCAAACTTGTTCCATCAGAATTGTACTTATTAATACACATATCTCTCATGCCTCCATAAGTTGTTTGAAATGCGCCTGTTGTAGTTGGCAGTCCTGGTTCAAATCCACCTCCAGCGACATATATATCCCCATTCTCGGAATAAGTGGAAGTGTGACCATAAATATTTTCGGTTGACCCAGAATAGGTTGAAGCAATTACTTCTGGATCAATAATAAGGTTTTTAGTTTTGTCGTAATCACCCAATTTATAGCTTACGGTCTCTCCTTTCAACACATAAGATGAGGCTACTTCAATTTTAAAACCATTAATGATCTGGTAACAATAGGGTTTTAGCTCAACTACTTTGCCCAAAGAAGTTAGCAGTTGCAAATCTCCATCAATTAATTGAATTGCCTTGAGTCCCTTATATTTTAACCTAATTTTTTTCGAATCACCTCCTGGTTTAACAATAAAATCATATTTAATTGACCTGTTATGGGAGTATACTTTATAATCAATATTGGGATATAAATCAGGGGAATAAATTTCAGAAAATAAAGGAACATTTGATTGCCATTTACTTTCATCATTCCCTATAAAATAATTATGAAATGCTGTTTTTTTATTTTTACCTTGAAATTTTAATGGATTTGAATTTAAGAATTCCATTTTATAAGCATAGCATTCCATGATTTGTTCGTTCTTATTTTTAGAGCTATCATGATGCGTTATTTCATGAATTTCCTCAACATCAATCATAACCTGAATCATTTCATTTGATTTAAAATAAAGCATGCCGCCTATCGTATTAGTCTTGAATTGAATATCGCTTGCCCATTGCCCATTATTTTTGATAAATGACAAGCTTCCAATATTTTGAGAAAAGAAAAAATTAGTTAGTAAAAATAAAATCAGTAGGTTCAATATCCGCTTCATATCCTTTGTTTTGTTTTAATTTACGACAAAGTATCGAGCTAATTGAATGAAAGGTATGAATAGGTATCTTTCTTTTATTAATCGGTTTGTTTTCTTCATAAAAGGAAAATCCAAATCAAAAAGAAGTAAACGTTAAGGAAACAATTGAGTTTGTTGAAAATAAAAAATACGAAGTTCTGCGTATTTCAAATTCGTATCGACAGCAGTAATTTTGACCAATATCAATTTATACTTGTCGCATGAAGAAGCCAATACAATTAATTACCTATTTAGCTTTGCTCTGTTTTCTTTATCCAAATCAAGGGAAATCACAAGCCAGATCATCAATTTCGATTGGATTGCGTTCTCACTTTGGAGGTATGCAAGGAATCAACAATATCATTAATCAATATAATGACTCAAGAGATTGGCTGGACAATTCGCTGGGCAATCAACGATTTCAAAATGGTTTTGAAATAGGATTGCAAAAATCTTCTGAAGATTTTGGATTTTCTATGCTAAAATATTTTAGAGTTTGGAATGTTTCAACAGCAAAAGGAACAACCCCTTCTGGAGAAGAGTTCACAAGAAAACTAAGAACAAGAGTTGGAGGTCTTGAACTTGTCGATTTTTGGTATACACCTATTCACATAGCTGGGTTCAATATTGGAGGCGGAATAATGCCCATGGGCGGAGGAATTTATCGTGTTCACACCAAACTGGATGGGGAGAAATGGAGGAAACTTTTTCTATCAGATTTAGAAGCTAATGGAGAAAAAGGATTCTTTGCTACCTACCATGCATTTTCAAATTTTCATATTGATGTTACTCGTGAAATCGGAAATAATGATTTACACATACAGTTTTTATATACACGAAGTTGGTTTAACGATGAATATAATTTGATCTATGTTAATAACGAACTCAATCCCTCATCATTTAATTCAGCCAATTACCGACAAAAACACAGTCAAAATAATTACGGACTCAAATTAATATTAATACTATGAAAATTTTACTTACATCACTCTGTCTCATGTACACTTTTTTGAGTATATCTCAGGAAGGAGGTTATATTTCTTTTGGTTATGGTTTTAACTATGGAAAAGGAGACTTAACTGGAATTCAAAATAGTTATTCCTCCTACAAAGAATATGCTAAAATAGCTTACGCAGGCGATGCTTTTGAAGACAATGGGAATTGGAAAAATAATCAAGCCTCTCCTACGTTTTCTTTGACAGCTGGATACCAGATAGATGCATTGTTATTTGACATGTCTTATCACAGATCTGCATATACTCAAGAAAAGGAATTAATAAGAAATAGTGGATATGGCAGAAGCTTTCTTTGGAAGGAAAATAAAAATGAAGTGTTGGTCAATATTGGATACAGGTTTGATCAATTAGCAATATTTGGAGGGTTAGGGTCCAATTTCAATAAATTTACAATGGCTTCCTATCAAGTATATCCTGATGGAACAAAGAGTATTAATAATGAATTTACATTTAATGGCTTATTCAAAGGACAGGATGTTGGACTTTCCTATTCAGTTGCAGCAAAATATTACTTTTTTGAATTTCTTCATGCTGAACTTCGATACATCTATTCTACCGATAAATTAGTTGGTGGAGGAAGCGAATTTCTTGCATTATCCGATTTTAATGATGGTAGAGCTCCACTAACAAGCGAATTTCCAGGAGATTACACAAAGCCATTAGGCTTTAGCAATAATGTTTTAGTAGGGGTAAACAGAAGTTACCTCCTATTTACCTTGTGCTTTGAACTAAATTCAGCAAACTTATAATTATGAAAACTATATTTAAAATCACCTGTATTATAATTCTTCTTGTTAATTGTAACAAAGATGAAAGCTCACTCAACGATTATGACCTTTGGGGAAGATTAGCCTCAAAAAATGGAACTTGGGAAATTGAATCGCTAACCACAAAAGACAATAGTAAAGCCAATAGCACTGAAACAGATATTGATCCCAACTACGATTTCATTAGCTTTTTCATTCGAACTGAGCCGATTAGTAGAGTGACTGTAGATATTCATACAGCGATTTTTTATGACGGAGACAATAAACTAAGGAGAGATTGTGAAGCTGAAGAGTTTAGAGTTGTTCTTAAAAATGACGCTATTGACCCAGGTAATGTATGGACAGTTAAAGAAAACAAAAGCAATACGCAAGTCTGGACCTCAACAACTGGAACAATAACAACTACTATGAGTCTTAAAAGATGTCGTTGTAAAATTCCAAAAGTGAAAGGAAATGAAAGTGGTGGGTAAACTACTTAATTTATGTATATTTAGTTGATTTTTAAAAACAACTAAAATGATAGCAAATTCCAGTTTCAATAAAGAAACCCGCTACGGTGTTCCTGCAGCAGATCAAGTTTTATACAACCGAAATTATGTTTTAGGCTATTCCTTCTATTTTCGTCAAGCAAAATGGGCTTTGGAAATTGTAGATTCAACAAAATCTGAGACAGTAAGAGCAGATAATTTCCGCCCAGATTACCGAATTCCTGAAAGATTTCGAGCAGACTTAGCAGATTATTCAAGTTCTGGATATGATAGAGGACATCTGGTATCAAGTGCCAATCAGATAGGAAGTGACATTCAAAATAGTGAAACTTTTTTACTATCAAACATGGCACCTCAGCATCCAAAATTCAACCGTAATGTCTGGAAAGAACTCGAACAAGAAACTCGAAGATTAAATTTAGGAAAAAAAGTACTCGAAACTTACGTAATTTCGGGACCACTTTTCTTTTTTGATCAAGAGGTATTTATGATTGGAGCAAAAGATGACAATGGAGTCACACTTCCCATACCTCATGCTTTTTTCAAATCTATATTAGTGGAAACTAACACTGGAGCACTTAAAATGTGGTCATTTATTATTCCCAATGAAAATATCCATGATGCGATTCCTTTAGATTCATTTCAAGTGAAAACAGAAAAAATTGAAAAAATTTCAGGATTATATCTTTG
>JBMYYT010000022.1:0-17975 GCA_049609665.1 Flavobacteriales bacterium
ATTCCAACTGTAGATGCAGGAAACGATACGAATCTTTGTATTAATTCTACTTTTACGTTAAGCGGTTCTGGAGCAACTTTATATACTTGGAATCATGGTGTAACCAATAATGTTCCATTTACTCTATCCACAACAAGAAGGTATGTAGTTACAGGAACAGATGCAAATAACTGTTCAGCTTCAGATAGTGTATTAGTTGTAGTAAACAACTTGCCAATTGTGAATGCGGGTGTTGATCAAGAGATATGTAACAATACTTCTGTGACACTTTCTGGTTCTGGTGCAAGTACCTACACTTGGGATAATGGCGTAACGAATAACGTTGCTTTTTCTCCTTCCTCAACTACAATTTACACTGTTACAGGAACAGATCTAAATAATTGTTCGGATACGAATCAAGTTATCGTTAAAGTGAATCCTTCACCAACCATTAATGTTTCTCAAAAATTAGATGAATTATACGGAAATGATGGATTGATAAATGTTTCAATTACTGGAGGAACTCCACCTTTTAAATACGATTGGGATAATGATGGAACAGGTGATTTTGATGATACAGAAGACTTGTCTGGATTGAGTACAGGAAGCTATTTATTAACTGTAAAAGATACCAATGGATGTGAGGATACTACTCTGTTTAGGATTTCTTCCTTTGTTTTTGTGGATGAAAACACAAAAATTGAAGTGACTGTTAGTTTATTTCCAAATCCAACAAATGGTAGATTCAATGTGAAATTAAGTAGTCCAATTGATGAATCTATAAGGCTGACTGTGTTTGATTTAAGAGGTAAATTGATTTTTCAAGAAAATCTAAATCCAATGGAAGTGAACAAATCCATTGATATCGGGAATGTGAGTGCAGGGACTTATGTTCTTCATGTTCAGAACTCGAAGATGGACAAGACGATCAAGTTTACTAAAACCAACTAAAAACCATTGAGAGGAGATGAATTATTCATCTCCTTTTTTATTTAAAAAGCTTCTCCAATCGTAATGTAAAATTGAAACCCCTCATAACTATGAGCTACATCTGCTCTTAAATGAGAAAGTTGTTTTTTGTTGAGTTGGAATCTCAACCCTGCTCCGTAAGAGAATTTTTGTGGATTAGAATACAAATCCGAATAGGTATTTGAAACAGTTCCCAATGAGGTAAAGGCACAACCTCTTAATCTTTTGTAAATTGGAAAACGATATTCAGCTTGAAATAGGTTGAGGTTATTATCCAAAAACCTTCTGTCGTCAAATCCTCTGGCATTTTTTCCTGAAGAGAGATAAAAATAGTTGTAAAATGGAGAGTTTCCTATCTGTGAACCAGTTGTAAAATTTAAGGCAAGAATATGATTGTCTGCTAATTGGGTATAGTAGCTTGCGTTAAGTAAAACACTCCAATAATCAAAATTAGAGAAAGTAAAGTTACTGCTATTATCAATTTTCAAAGTGGCAAAAATCCCTTTTGAAGGATAAAAGATATCATTTCGAGAATCATAAGTGAGTTCAACTCCAAGAGTGCTCAATAAACCTCCATTAAATCCTTTAGGTTTAAGTTTTGTTAGTAAACTATCCGTCTTTGGGATTTTAAATTTATCAAAACGATAACTAATTCCAGCTAAAAAATTATCCGTAAATCGATAGGAAACTGTAGAGATTATTCTTGGATAGTTAGCATCATAAAATTCTAAGTTATCTTTTGAGGAATTAATTCCAATCCCATAAAAATTATAGAAATACCGATAATATCCAACCTCTCCATTTATTTTCCAATTTTGGTTGAGGTATAATTCATAAGGTGCAAAAATGAGTAACTGTTTCTTTAAAGTATAAGCAATGCCAAGTTGAACTTGGGATTTTCTCCAGCTTTTTTCTTCTCCAATGTTAAAAATTGTTTGTCCTAATCCACCAAATGCCAGTCCAGTTTCAGGAAGGAAAAAGGCGATTGGAAATGCACTAATACTAAAATCGTCTTTTGGATTATAGAAAGAATCTGTTTGCGAAAATCCTTTAAAAAAAAGAAATAAGGAGATGAATAACAAACAATACTTTCGCGACATATTTATAGATGTATCTTATTTTAGGATAAGGTACTTAATAAAAAATAAACCAATCCACTAAATATTGCTGCAATTGGAAGAGTTAGAACCCACGATACAAGAATTTTTTTTACCACTCCAAAGTTTGCCTTTCTTGTAATTGTGCCAATTCCGAATATAGAACCTATTGAAACGTGTGTGGTTGATACAGGCATTCCATGAACACTTGCGGTTGTTACAAGAAGACCTGTAATTAGGTTTGCGGTAAAACCTTGACCGCTATTCATTGGCGTGATTTTTTCACTTATTAATTTTCCAACTTTTTTAGCGTTAAGTAAACCCCCAATGGCCATTGCAACAGCAACTGATATCATTCCAATTCTGATATCTAAGTGATTAATAATAAGCAATAAACCTACAATTTTTGGAGTGTCATTGAGCCCACGAGCAAAACTTACGATTCCAGAACTAAGGAAATGCAACACATCCAATATCTTTTGATTTTTTACTCCAAAGGTTTCACCTAAATATTTTTCATCGGCTACGGTTTCATTTTCGCTTGGTACGGTCTTTTTTATGTTGGATTTTTTTCTAAGTTGAGTAAATATAAAATAGACAACGAGCGCTACTACAGCTGCCATCAGTGGGCTGGCAATAAGTGGAAATAAAAATTTATCTATTAATTTTCCAAAATCAAACCCTGAACCAACCGCAATAACTCCAGCTCCAAACAATCCTCCAACTAAACTATGAGTGGTAGAAATAGGCATTCCTATTTTAGTTGCTAAAAAAACTGTAATTGCCGCTCCTAAGGCAATTGAAATCGCAAATTCGGGGGATGTTTGCAATAATTCATCAGGAACTAAGCCTTTTCCTGAAAAATTCTTAACTAATTCTCCTGCTAAAAATATAGCGGTAACTGAACCAGAAAAAGTTGTAATAGTAGCCCAGTTTATAGCGTTTTTGTAAGAAGTTGTTTTGCTTCCAAAGAGCGTTGCTACTCCTTTGAAATTGTCATTGGCACCATTGCTGTAAGCTAACATAAGCGCAACAATAAATAGAATTATCATCATAAGTTAATAGTTTTAGAGAGTTAAACGTGTTTAATTCTAATACTTACGAATAAAAAGTAAAATTGGATTTTTATTCAAAATAATATTATGCGAATAGAAAGTTTTAAATTTTGAGCATACCTAAATAATCAATAAATTAGATGAATATAAATCATCAATTAATAGAAAAAAATCATGAGTTATTTATTACCCTTAGGAATTTTAGTACTTGTCTTAATTATCGTTATTGGAATGTATAACAGCCTTGTAGGTCGAAGAAATCAAGTTCGAAATGCATTTAGTTCGATAGATGTGATGCTGAAAAAAAGGTTTGATTTATTGCCTAATTTAATTGAAACTGTGAAACAATATGCTGGGCATGAAAAAGAAGTGTTACAGAATATAGTAGAATTAAGAAATGGATTGCAAAAGTCAGATTTATCGAGTGGAGAAAGAATTGAGATGGAGAATAAACTGACAAGTCAAATTAGTGCTTTGAACCTAACAGTTGAAAATTATCCAGATTTGAAAGCAAACGAAAACTTCTTGAATTTACAACGAAACTTGACCGAGATAGAAAGTCAACTTTCTGCTTCACGAAGAACTTATAATGCCTCTGTATTAGATTTGAATAACGGATTAGAAAAATTCCCTTCCAATATCATAGGAGGGATGTTTGGATTTGAAAAAGAAACCTTTTTTGAAATTGCCTCTGCAGAAAGAGCTAACATTGATGTGAAAGATGCTTTTAACAACTAATTATGTTGTTTGAGAATGATTCGCTGATAGACAGTGAAATAGAAAAAATAAACGCTCAAAAGGAACTGGGGAAAACGACTGCTAAAAAAGCATTTCGTATTACCTTACCCATTGGAATTGCTCTGGGTATTTTGGTATTTTATTTTTCATTAGGGGCCTTTTTTTATTTTGTGGTAGTGCTTATTTTGTGTATTCCACTCATTATAAAGTCTTATCTTAATATTGGATTGATTTCAAATTTTAAAGAGAAAATTGTAGCCTCCACCTTGTCAAAAATTTATCCTAAATTAACTTATTCTCCCGCCAAAAGAATGTCTCAATCTGCTTTTGAAAGTGCTAATTTATTTGATATAGCAGATCGATACAAAGGGGAAGATTTGGTAGAAGGGATGCACAAGAAAACGGCTTTTTCTTTTTCGGAGGTTCATGCAGAAGCGAAACACAAAACTAAGAATGGCACTTCCTATTCTACTATTTTCAAAGGTTTGTTCATGGTAGCTGATTTTAATAAACACATTAAAAATGAGACTTATGTGTTAACCTCTGGGGGTAAGTGGTTTTCAAAATTTAAGCGAGTGAAATTGGAAAACCCTGTTTTCGAAAACAATTTCAATGTATATAGCGATAATCAAGTGGAGGCACGTTATATATTGACTCCTGCTCTGATGGAGAAAATAATAGGATTAGAGGAAAAATACAATTCTCAATTATACATGTCCTTTATTAAAACCAAAGTATACATCGCATTAAAAACTACTCACAATTATTTTGAGCCCGATTTAAGTGACGAAGTGAGCAAAGAAACTCTGCGTGAAGTGATTAAGGAAATTGAAGAATGTATTGGGATTATTGATGAGCTGGATCTTAATACGCGAATCTGGACAAAGGAATAATAATTTATTTAAGCTTTAAGCCTAATTTGTATGCCTCAATTAACATTTCATCCAAATCAGCATCTCCTTGGTTGGAAAGAATAATAGCTCCCACTTTGGTTGATCTATTAAAAGCCATTACTGTAGAAACTCCTTGTTCACCTCCATCATGGCCCCATAGACCATTCTCAGCATCAAGTTCAAACAAGTGTAATCCTATTTCGTTGTTAAGAGAAGGAATTTGTTTTGTGAGCATTTGGTTTATAACTGAAGAAGATAACAGCTGATGATTATTAGAACTTCCACCATTTAGTAACGCCTGTATTAATTTATGTAGATCTAAACTGGTAGATCGTAGACCACCATTGGGATAATCAGTAAAAGTATAATGTCCTATGGCTTCGTACCTTCCTAATCTATAATTATAAGGTTGAACTATTGGTTTTGAAATTTCATCTAATCTCCAGAATGAATTAGTCATTCCTAAGGGAGAGAAAATATTTTGTTTACAATACGCATTAAAGTCTACACCTGAAATTTCTTGCACTAACAATCCAATCAGGGCATTCCCTACATTACTATATTCATAATTAGTACCTGGAGCAAAATCATGAAAGTTATCATTAGCATCGTAGTATCTACCGGATGGCACCAAATAATCCTGTAAGAAAGAAGAAAGAGAAATAGGACTATCTATACCGTAATAATATTGATTATCTAATTCACTCCCATCATCTATTCCCGAAGTATGAGTTAGCAGCATTCTAAAAGTAATATCTTGACTGTGGTTAGGAATTGATACACTAAAAGGTAAATGATCGTTTATTTTATCATCAAGTAAGAATTTACCCTCTTCGTGGAGTTGCAGCAGTGCAATTGCTGTAATCACTTTGGAAATAGAGGCAAGTAAAAAAGGGTGGTCATTTTTAAGGGATATATTTTGTTGTAAATGTGTTTTTCCCAACAGGTTTTGGTACAAGATTTCTTCCTTGCTGAATAATAAAACTGACATGGCAGGGATCTTTTGAAAATCCATTTCGTCCTCTAAATATTGGGTAAATTCTTCAATATTAGATATTTCAACTACTTCCTTTTTACAATTACTTAGAGTAACTAAAACCAGCAAGGCTATAAATGAGGTATACAATAATTTTTTCATCTTTTTCTTTCAGGTTAAACGCTAACTCTTTTTTATATGTTGCTTGAATCATTTAAAAATAGATAAAAAAAGAATGTTTAATAATTTATTTAAGTTGAATGTGAATGTGGTCATCATGTCTTACAGAGCCACAACCATGATAACGAATTCGAGAATCTTTTAATTTTAGTCTTTGTTTTAAGTGGGGTTCAATAAATATTTTGCCTAATTTTTTATGTTTTAAAATAGCTTTTATCAATTGTTTTGTTCCTATTTCTGAGAAAGTAAGCTCGTTATTTATTCTCCCAAAAGTCATATATTTAGGATAGTCATATTGAAAATAACCATTGTTTTTGCAAAATGATATTTGATCTTTTTCATTTTTAGTTGGTCCAGCAAATACTCCATATCCACTCATAGATTTTTTAAGATTTGTTATTTCACCATCTAAGCTTTTATAGACTAAACTGATGTCAAGCTTTTTTCCATCATTATGACTCAAGTGAGGCGGAAGAGGGAATTTATCAATAAAAGGAAAGTTTGCATCTAAGTATTTAATTTCGATTTTAGTGTCTTCTAATCTTTTTGAAGTTTGGTTTAAAAACTCATTCATTTCTGGGCGAACATAATTTCGGTTAAGAATAACTGTCATGTAGTTAGTAGCAGAAATATTAGCTGTGTGTTTAATAGGTTCTCTTCCAAAAAATGGAGCTAACAATGGAACAACTAAGAAAGTGAATAGGAGGTAAGAGCACAAGAAAATAAGTGATGTTTTAAATTTGATTTTCTTTTTTATCTTTCTGGAAATAAATAAACTAAGTAATAAAACAATACCACCAATTTGAGTTAATCCTGTCAGGAATAGAAATAGCAGGAGCAATCCAATTATGTATAAAAGCTTTTTCATCAGTTAAGTTTAAACAAAAAAATCCATGCAGTATTGCTACCGCATGGATTTTATTTTTGGTTCATATATTTTTTGTCACATTGAGTGATTTTTCGAAATGAAATGAAGAAAAATTGTATCGAAATGCGACAAAACTCTCTATGTTTTAACAGAAAAAATTTCTTTTAGTTGTTTTACCATACCACCGTTTCCAGTAACTGATATTTCACCAATTTTATCGGCAATTTTTTCTACGTATTCCATCTCTTTCAGCTGCATCAGCATTGGGTTGTCTTCCATTAGCTTGGCTGTGTTCAACAAACTTCTTGTTTGTGCAGTTTCTTCTCTTCGAGTAATGGTGTTCGCTTGTGCTTTTTTCTGAGCAACCAATACCTGGTTCATAATTTCTTTTACATCACCCGGTAAGATAATATCTCTGATTTCAGCCTGAGATACTTTTATTCCCAGGTATTTAGCTTCATTCTCAACCATATTCAAGATCTTATCGCTCATCTCAGATTTGTTTTCCAAAAGCTGATCTAAAGTGAATTGACCAATATAAGCACGCAATTTAGTTTGTAGCAATACGTAAAGCATTTTGTCAAATCCTTTGTTGTCCAACAATGCTTTTTTAATATCTACAATAGAATATGTCGCATCCAAGTTGATTCTTAAATTTGCTTTGTCTTGAGTCAAAATTTCTTGACCATTTACTTCCAAGATTTGCTGACGTAAGTCTGCAATTTTAAGTTCAATCTTGTTGTTGTTTCGCCAGAAGTTGTAAAAACCACTTTCCAGTTCTTTTACGAATCTACCATCTACGATAAGTAAAGCTTTTTCGTTTGAAAGCACTTCGTATTTTAGCATATAGTTGGTAAGTACGATATTAGTTAGCATCAAATCGGCAAGTTTTTTAGGCACTTCCAATTCAGAAGTATCTACTTTCTTGTATTCAATTTTCATTGGATTTTTCCAGAAAACGTAGTTTCCTTTTGAAATTACTTCTTTGAATAAACCATTTTCATATTTGAATAAGAGTTCATTTTCTTTTACCTCATATTTGTTAACGAGGTTTTCAAGAGTTTCATCTTCAAACAGCAATTTCTGTTCGTTTGTTAGATTCAAAGGTGCAAGAATGTTGTAGACTCTTACATCTTCTTTCCATTTTACCCAATATTTCTGACCTTCGGTTAATACTTTAACCAATTTCTTGTCTTTTGTAACCAAGGCAACTTGGTATGTTTTTATAGTTATTAATCGTATCATTTTGTTTGTTTTTTTATGTTTTAAAATTGTTGTTTTTATTAGTTAATGGATACAAATCCTTGATTCATCTCATTACGGACGGAAGTCAATGTTTCTATTTTCTGAATTCAGTTTTATTATCAAAAAGGAAAATAAACTTTAGTAAAGTATATTTCTGTTTAAGTTAATTCGTCTGAACCAAGACTATATTGCCAAAGACTTTCAAGTCGCCAACCAGATTGTTTTTCTTGCACAATGAACGGAACAAGAATCACCGAATCAAGAGTTTGAATTCCATAGTTTAAGGGCAGTTTTTAGACTGCGTTACTGAGCTATCCCATTTTACATCGGGAGATGGAATCGAACCACCGTCACATACATTATCAGTGTATTGCTCTACCGTTTAGTCATACATTAGAAGTGTATTGCTTTTCCATTTAGCTATCCCGATTTCTCGGGAGCAGGACTCGAACCTGCATCGACTTGTTCTATTACTCTAACCAACTGAGTTAAACTTCAATTAGAAGTTATCGGATTTGAACCGATGCCCTTTGAACATGAGATTTATGGATATTCTCGAACCTTCAAATCAAGTTGAATACAAATGCATCATCCAACGAATTGGAAAGACTTGTACAATAGTGCTATACTGAAACACCCAACAGGACTTGATTGATATCTTGACTCTTACGAGTTATATTTTAAAGAACGAACGCCATTTCTTAATGACAATTCAAAGTAAAAGAACTACTACGCAATTAATTTACGTAGTAATTTTTTTTAAAATTAGTGGAACAGATAGGACTCCCTTCGATAAACTCAGGACAGGCTACCCTATATCTCTGGTTCTTCAAACCAGCGCAATGACCATCTTTGCTACTATTCCATTTTGGGTGATTTCGGGGCTCGAACCCTGTTCATCTCTGCCACAAAGAGACGTTTTACCACATAAACTAAAACCACCATGTTGTTAACCCGGTAGGACTCCCTTCGACTATCGCTCAGGACAGGCTTCATTTTTCCAAAATGAACCTACATCCTAAGACTCAAAATCTTATGTGCTCCCGCTTGTACTGAGCTTAGTCGAAGTATTACACTACAGGTTAATTTGTAGACTTAACAAGACTCGAACTCGTATCTCTGGGTCCGTAGCCCAGTATGTTATCCGTTACACTATAAATCTATTTTCGTTAGTACCCCTTCCCAGATTCGAACTGGGACTGTAAGCAGTTTAAGTGCCATGCCTCTGCCAATTGGGCTAAAGGGGTGTAATGGTACAGGGAGAGAGATTCCCTTCGACAAAGTTTATCTTGAGCGAAGTCGAAAGGCTCAGGGTAAACTTCTCATCTCTCTCATTGTATTTTTATAGAACTATTTTGTACAGGGAGAGAGATTCGAACTCTCAGGATTCTTGTGTCTAAAACAAGCGCGTTTGCCATTTCGCCATCCCTGCATAGTTAAGGTGTTGGGATTTCTTTCACCTAAGTGAAAGAAAAGTTTACCCTGAGCGCAGTCGAAGGGAACCCAAGACTTCTGCGATATCAGCACAGTACTCTACCAACTGAGTTACACCTTAATTTTTGTATTCCGTATAGGATTTGAACCTATAATCTCCACCGTATAAGAGTGACGGCATAACCATTTGCCTAACGGAACATTTTTGCGGAAGAAGTGGGAGTCGAACCCACAAGGCTTTTTAAAGCTCGACAGTTTTCAAGACTGCTACAATCACCAATTTGTTTGCTCTTCCATATTTGTCTGAGAAGCAGGATTCAGGCTCTGCGACCTTCCCGATTTTATATCGGGATAAACTAACCACCGCTTCGCTGTTATCTTCCCAGAAATGTCATAAAATCTAAAGTGCCAATCCTGATGATTATCAGAACAACTTCTCAAGAGACAGTTGAGAAATTTGACCATATTGTCAGGCACTTAAGTAAAGTGGAAGTGGTAGGACTTGAACCTACAAGTTCTTGCGAAGTCAGATTTACAGTCTGATGAGCCAACCAATTGCTCAACACTTCCATTTAGTATTCCGTACGGGGATCGAACCCGTAATCTCCACCGTGAAAGGGTAGCGGCCTAACCAATTAGCCCAACGGAACATAAAAGAGACAAGAATCGGAGTCGAACCGATAAATAATGGAGTTGCAGTCCACCGCCTTAACCATTTGGCTATCTTGTCTTTTGCGGAGAGTAAAGGAATCGAACCTTCGTTACTTTTGAGTAAACTTACTTAGCAGGTAAGCGCAACCAACCAGCATTTGCCTACTCTCCGAAATTATTTTCAATATGTGTAAGAACTTTTTTGGCACAAAAAAAGGCACCTGATTTAGGTGCCTTTTAACTTATTGGATTGGAATTAATTATTCTATCCTAATAGGTTTATAGTAAACACCTTTTTTATAATTCGAGCATAAGCTCTCCTCAATCGAATACAGAAATTGTATCAGAATAAAGCGACTCGGCTCTTGTTGTGTATGTAAAGTAATTTGTATCATTATTTATTATTGTTTAATAACCAGTTAGTTGAGTATTCAATAAAAGCTTCGTTCATAAATGGGAAGACTGTTACATTTGGAATATGATTTACCTCCAATAGATAATTTACTCCGTTTTTGCCTACCATATAATCCACTCCAATCATTTCAATACCAAAACTTTTGGCAATCTGCTTACTATCCTCCAACAGTTGTTCGTCTATTTCCATTTTCCAAGACCCTTCGTTGTGTATGGATTTAAGCCATGTGTCTCCTGTGAGTCGCACTTGCCAGTATTTATCTCCAATTAGCATAATTCTTACAGCTTCTCCTTCTATAAAATCCTCAACAACCGAAGTCTCAGGGGATATCCAATCGCCAACAAATTTATGTTTTCCTTCTCCACAGTGCCACACTCCCCATTTTGCTACAACTTCCGTATCCGAAGAATATTTCTGTTTTCCTAAAGTCATTCCTCTCGATATGCCATCAAATTTGGACACAGCTAAAGATCTTACTAAACCAGGGATTCTTTCTCTCAAATTCATCATGGCAGTTGCATTGGGCAAACATGGCCCATTCCACAAAGCAAGTAATGTGATAAAATCATAATCCTTTTCGTAAATGCTATGAAACACCACCTGATCCACTTTTAAGAACTTACCAGATACCTTCGTGCTTTCAACGGAAAGAATTCCGTGGTTCAACCTTACTTTAGGTAACAAATCGTAGGCAGCTATCAAATAATCGTTGCTCAAGTTTAATCTTAAAGCTTCTATTTCTTCAGGTTGTAATCCGATAAGTAATATTCTCCGTTTCATGATTCATTTTTTATTAATGCTCTGCAAAGGTTAGAATAATATTTTAAACCTGCAAAAGAAAATACAAATTAAATTATTGTTAATCAGTTGGTTAGGTGTTAATTTTAGACATTGTAATTCCTGTTCACCTCATGGTAAATTGGGTCAGATTCGGTAATTGACTGTCTCTCAATTTTCTATTCTTCAATGGCTGTATTTTAGTTATTTAGGTTTATCAATATATTTTATTTAAAAAATTGCAAAAAAAAAGCATCCAACTGGTGGATGCTTACTTTATATCTATGTTTTAATTAATTTTTCTATTCAAAATTGACATACAGCATCCTCTGTTTAGTGAAATATTCACTAACAAATAGGTTAATTCGCGATTGTAAACACGGATTTGTTGCTATATGTATTCTGTTTTTATTCATTTTGTTGTGCAAATATAGGTTAATTATTTTAACCTCTTTTTATTCATAAAATCCATTTAAATAATTGGACCTGATTTCATACCAATAATATTAGAAGATATTTTTTCAAACAAATCCGAAAATGTGGCTTCATGATTAACAACTTTTAAAGTGTATTCAACTGGAAATATAGAAATTTGACTGCCAAAATTATCAAATATTAAAGTCATTCCTCTATTCGGATACTCAGGTTTTGAATCTTTATATAGTTTAAAGTCAAGCTGTTCCATCAAATAAATATTTAAGCCCATCGCTAAAAGTTGTATCGAAGCAATTTCATCTATTTGGATTGCTTCACAATAAGCTTTAATACCTATCCCTTCTTCTGTTATTTGATCCAAATTTACAGGATGATTGATAGTTTCTGAAACAAACGGGGAAAGCTTATTTGTTCTAAAGTAACCTTCTATCAATTTTAAGGTTCCATTATGTAAGCTTTCAGTTATAGATTCTTCTTCGAATTGGCTTTCAAAATATTCGTTGGCGAAAACCTCGCTTTGTTCTACCTCAGATTCTACATTTTTTTCATTAGGACCATTTTCTCCATCATTTGCAATTAAATCTTTATAAACCTCTTGGCTTGTAGGCATATTTGGAATTGTTTCAACCAATCGTTGATATAAGTCGGAATAATTAGCCTCATAATTAATTACCTTAGCTGAATACTCTATGGGATACAAAGAAAGTTTAGTTCCTTCGTAATCATATTTTAGAGTCATCCCTCGAAGTGGATATTCAGGTTGAGAATCTTTATACAATTTAAAGCCATGATTCTTCATTAGAAAATCATTAAAAGCCATAGCTAAAATGCTAACGGCTATACTTTCATCCAAGCCAGAGACTTTGGCGTATAACATAAATCCAAATCCGTCATCAATTGTTTTATCTAAATTTTCAGGATGATTTATCGGTATGCCTTTGATTGGATCAATTTTATTTGCCTCAAAGTATCCTTCAATAACTTTTAAAGAACCTTCTAACATATTTTCACTTATAAAATCTTCTTCGTATCGATTTTCAAAATACTCGTTTGTGAATAATCCACTTAAGCCAACTTCCGATTCATCGTTATTTGTTTGTTTATTAAGAGACAGATATTCTTTATCCGATTCATTTGATTTCTTACTTGTCTGTTGTTTTCTTTTAAAAAAATTGAAAATCCCCATTGATAGTATTGTATTATAATTAATTGCGATTTTTACCAATATACCAATTCAGATTGAAAAATATTCATTATTATTTATAAAACTCAATCCTAATCTCCCTCATAACAGTTTCAATATATTCCTTATCAGGCTCTTCAGGCAGTCTTGATTCAGAAAACAAAGTACTTAACTCATTCTTTTTAGACTCAGCCAACTCAACCAATTCTTCGTATTCAAAATTTCCTTTTTTTACTGATAATAAATACTCTCTGTCAGCTCGCCTTACATTCAAAGTTCCTTCTGTTGCTATTTCTTCTGCCATTTTTAATAGACGAATAGTATGCATCATGTTTTTAGAATCATAATTTTTACCATGCTGAACATTACTTGCGTATCTCTCTTCATTTCTTTTTTTAGTCCATTCCCAGTATTCTTTATATTGCTTGCAATAAGTAGAATAGCTTTCCATGTGAAAAGTTAATATTGCTATGGGTTCTTCTTCTTTGGGTACGGAACTTAATGCGATGTCATTTGATTTCTCATTTTTCACTATTCCTTTATAGGGGATTGTAGGATTACGATATAGGCTAAAACAGTTCTTGAAATTAGTAATTTTCACTAATCCACATTCGTTCTGATTTATTTCTTTACCTTTTAAAAAGGAATTCAAAGATTGAGTTTTTTTGCCAGAGTAAACAAAACAAAAATCAAGTACTCCTTTTCGTATTTCGGATATTGGATTGACAATTTTCTTGTTCAATCCTCGAGCTTTTTTTATTTGTGCGAAAGCATAATTTGCGAATGATTTTTCACATTTTTTGGATAAAAAATCAGAAAGTTGAAACCGATCAAACAAAGGATGTTTGAACAATATGGAGTCTTCGGGCATACTTAACAATTCAAGTATGTTTGGATTGTTTTTGAGCGCTAATTCTACAAATTTGTTTAGTTCATAATAAACCACATCGTTTTTCTCATCGTTTATTTGAGAGGTATATTCCAATGAATAGTATTTTGCTCTTGGCAAGATGAAAACTCCTTTTATATCTGTATCCGAGTGTTCGTTATCCAAACCATATGCTTTGCTGCCACATATGGTTTTGAATAATATACAGTTTGATTTTTCTAATTCTTCTAAAGTCATTGTTGAGTGTATTTTACGAAGAATGAATTGAAATCTTCTTGGTTAAATTTGTTATGTAAAACGGAATCTCGTTCAGCTTCATTTTTCTCGATTACTTTTTCCAAAGTTCTATAAAGCGAAGCATCCATCAAATAAAGAAAATCCTCGTTTTTAGATTCCTTCAATTTTATTAAATCTACTATTTTTTCCTTAGTTTCTTCAGAAACTAATTCTAACAATTCATAAAATAAGACAGGTGGTATTGTGCCTTTTTCTCTTGCCCAAGTTGCCGCTAATGCTGTTCTCATGGCATAGAATAGGCTTTTCAATTTTACTTTGTCTTTTGGGTCAAATTCCAAGAATCGTTTACTCATGCTATGAAAATGAAAGAAAGTTGAAACTGGATTGTTATTCTCTTTTGCCAATCGTTGTATATCTTTTAAAAACAACTCATCCCCAAAATAAACCATAGGGGAGTACAGCCACCCCAAAAGTGAGGCGTTTGATTTTGCTAACAATCTCAATGCTTTTCGCAAATCCCAACCCGATCCATCCAGCAAATCGCTGGTCATAAACTGGATAGTGTCCCTTTTCTCCCAAAGGTTTAAATACCATGCTGCGTTATGAACGTATATAAATCGCACATCATAATCAGAATCTGGAGATGGAAATCCCCAAGCTCTGCTTCCTGATTCACAAGCAAATAGTATTTTTATATTCTTTTCAGCTTCTATTTCTTTAAGCTTAGTTATTATTCTTGTTTTCATGATTTTAGTATTGTACCTCCTGCCAGATTCGAACTGGCACTCCGCAATATGCGGCAAATTGGCTCTAAATGCGCTTCCCTACTTTTATACTTGTTAATTTCGGTGCTTCTGCAAATTCTATTCATTAGTGAGCGTATCTCTAACAACTTCATCCAATCACTCCATGGTTTCGTTAATGGCTTTTATATTATTCTGATTTTTTTTTGTCTAATTAATTATTATATAATGCCGAAATAGTATGAAAATAGTCCAATTTGATTGGACTATATTGAATACATCATCGGTATTACCACAGCTCTTCCCTTTAAGCTAAGGAGGTATTTTTCGGTATTAATTTATCTATTACTTTTTTCAAATTGTGGTTTCCAATTTTTTGTTTTCATTATTGCTTTCACTTCTTCGTAGGACAAAGGGTAATAATCATGACAATCCACTCCAATATCAAAAGATAAGGAAGTTGGGTCATCTGCTAAACTTCCATGGGAATGCCCGTATAAATGATAAGATCCCCAATGCGATGCATTCCATTCTCGAATTGAATAATGAAAAAGTACAATAAGTTGTTCTCCTCTTTCAAATTCTTCATCTTTTATAATTAACTCATGATAGTCCTTAATCCATTCGAATCTGGATTGACAAGCTTGAGCAGATTTTTCATGGTTTCCATTTATAAGGTAAATCTTTCCATTTAATCTATCAAGAATTTTCCTTAGTTTGCCAGATGACATAAGACCTACGTCACCTAAGTGATAGACTTCATCTTCTGGTTTTACTTTTTCGTTCCATTTTTGGATTAATACTTCGTCCATTTCTTCTGCGCTCTCAAAAGGGCGATTAGTAAATTTAATTATGTTTTTGTGTCCGAAATGATGATCGGATGTAAAATATATGTTGTTCATTTTTTTCGTTTTTAATTTGTTAGTTCAAAACTACTCTCCAAGCACGCAATTATTTTGCGCACTTGGAAGATAGTTATTTTCTTTTCCAGAACCACTTCTTTTTTTTAGGCTCTGGATCAGGTGCTTCCACCTTTTTTTTCTTGTTTTTAGGTTTCTTTTTCTTTGGCATTTTCGATTTTATTCTTTTCTTGAATTCATTCAAATACTCCATAAAACCATCGTTGTAGGCATACTTTTTAGCCACTTTGATTACTTCAAGTGCTTCTTTGTACTTTCCTTCACACTCAAGTAAGGATACTTTTCGAGCGTATATTACTGCCTTGTCAGATGCTTTTACTGTTAAGGCAAACTCAATTAATGTATGAGCTTTCGCGTAATCTTCATTCCAAATAAGCGCAAACAAGTAATGTGGGTATACAAAAAATGCATTCACATCTTCTTCTAAAGCTTCTTGGTAATAGCCAATGGCTGCATCATAATTTGAGTAAGTATCGGCTTCAATTCTTCCCATCAAACACAACCCATGAGGGTTTTTTGGCTCATAGGATAATGCATAATTCAAAGATTCCACTGCTTCTTCCAGGTTATATGGATAATTATCTAATGCCTTTATTAAATATTGATTTCCTGTGTTCATTTTGTTTTGTTTTTTTAAATGGAGAGGAGTAAATTCTCGTGAAATATGGTTTGTGAGATTCTGAATCAAGTTTAGAATGACTGATGAAAGATAGACCTCTTAATCTCGTCCCAAATTTTCAAAAAGAAGATTTTTTGGTTGTGATAATAGTATATCAAGTGATTTTTCGTTTTTTTCTAACATCTAACATCTAACATCTAACATCTATTTTCTCTCCTCCATTCTTGTTCATTCGTTTTTCGTTTTGTTCTGTATTTTTTCGGTTTTTTATCCAGTTTAAAATCCTTTGACTTAAAAACCTTTACTGGATTTCCTCTTTGTAAATTCAGGTGATTGTTCCACACTCCTTCTTCATTGGTTTTGATTAATGAGAGTTGATGTTCGTTCCAAGCTTTTTCTAACCTTATTTTGGCCAATTTTTTATTTTGAACTTGAGATCTTGTGTCTATCACTTTCACACTAATTCCAGTAGGTAGGTGAGTGGCTCTAATTGCCGAACTTACTTTATTCACATGTTGTCCTCCAGGACCAGAACTTCGTGTTGCTTCATAGCGTATGTCTTTTTGATTCAATGCTTTAATACTGCTTTGTTCAATTTCGAATACTCCTACAAACCAGTTTTTTCGTTTATGGTATTTTCTAAAAGTAGATGTTCCTATCCATTGAATGGTTCCAATCCAATCATTTCCAAGCCCCTTGTTTTTTGTTGTATCTATCCACAACGAAGCCGAGTATAAATTGCCATTGATATTACTGGGTTCTCGAGTTATTATCTCATGATAACAGTCAGCTGCTTTACACTCTTTTATGAGTTTTTTAAGCACTTGACTCACCACGAAACAACATTCTTCAGGCCCTCGTCCAGAGGTTATTTGTATGTATTTTTTCATTTTGTTTTTTCTATTTGTTCTCGATACTATTCATAAAACTCTCGTTTTCTGAATCACTCGAACTGACAACAATGTTTTTAACTGTCAGTTAGAGTGGTTTTTAGCACACGATAGTGTGATAAAAATTGTATCGAGAACCTATTCATTAATAATTCATTCTCACTATTTTAGGAGTAAAACTTCCAATAATATCCACCAACTCCGATTGGTTCCCCATAACTTTTTTTATGTCTTTGTAAGCCATTGGGGCTTCGTCAATTCCACCTCCAATTAGTGTTACTTCCTTTTCTTTTAGTTCTTTATTCATTTCTGTTTGAGTAAAATTTTGTTTGCATTTACTTCTGGAAAACTCTCTTCCTGCTCCATGTGAAGCAGAGTTCAAGCTAAACTGGTTTCCTTTTCCTCTCACAATAAAACCTGGCGCTGTCATTGAACCGGGAATAATCCCAAGTTCTCCTTTTGCTGCTGGAGTTGCTCCTTTTCTGTGGACTATACATTCCTCTCCATTCACTTTTTGTTTCCAAGCAAAGTTGTGGTGGTTGTCAATTTTTGCTACCGCTCTTGTTCCTAATTGCTTAGAAATTCTGTCGTGAATATTGTCATGACAGGCTTTTGCATAATCTCCAGCTAAGTTCATAGCCAACCAGTATTCCATTCCATCGTGAGTGGTTGTGTCCAGCCAAGCCAGATGTTGCACTTGCTTTGGTAATGGGCATTGTTTTTCTGCCAATCGAGAATAATGCATCGCGATATTTGCTCCCAATCCTCGTGATCCACTGTGA
>JBMYYT010000023.1:0-17868 GCA_049609665.1 Flavobacteriales bacterium
TTTTGTAATAATGGAATCAAGATATTTCTCTCAGAATTAGTGCATGTTGGTCTTTAGATTTTATCAGCAGCAGGTTATCCAACACTCAAAACTGGTGTTATTGTACATAATAAATTATTTGATTAAAGTAACAAGATCTTTCATTGCTCTTATTTCTTAAATCTTACAGCGAAGCAGTCTGATTTCTTTTTTCAATAAACGATAGTAATGATAATTCCACTTATCTACAAATAAAACCTCTTGTCCATTAAGAAAATAAATAGTCGAGTATTTTACTATTTTTGTTCAAAATTAAAGACCTTAAAATGAAAAAAATAACTCTATTGCTAATCAGCAGCTTATTTGTAGCCTCTGGAATAGCTCAAAAAAACAACATTAAATTTTCTGAGTTTGACTTAGATAATGGACTGCATGTAATTCTACATGAAGATAATTCAACTCCAATTATTGCAGTGAGCGTGCTTTACCACGTAGGTTCAAAAAATGAAATAACTGGAAAAACAGGTTATGCTCACTTCTTTGAGCACCTAATGTTTGAAGAATCTGAAAATATTGCACAAGATCAATATGCCAAAATTGTTCAATCTGTTGGAGGAACAATTAATGCTTTCACATCAAGTGATATGACTTACTATCATTGTGTACTTCCTTCTAACCAATTGGAATTAGGTATCTGGTTAGAGTCAGAAAGAATGATGCATGCAAAAGTCACTCAAGCTGGTGTTGATAATCAAAGAGAAGTGGTAAAAGAAGAAAAAAGAACTTCTGACAACAGACCTTATTCAAGCTGGTACCCAGAAATCTCTAAAAGAATGTTTGCTGGAACTAATTATGGATGGACACCAATTGGATCGTTTGATGATTTAAATGCAGCATCAATTGCCGATTTTCAAAAATTTTATGACACTTATTACGTGCCAAATAATGCTACATTGGTAATCACAGGTGACATTGACGAAAAAACAGCAAAAAAATACATCAAAAAGTATTTCAAGGGAATTCCTAAAGGAACAACTGAAATCAAAAGACCAACAGTTACAGAGGCGTTATTGACGAAAGCTGTTATTGACACAGTTTATGACAACATTCAATTACCCGCAATATTTCAGGCTTACAAGGTGCCAAAGCAAGGAACTAAAGATGCGTACGCGCTTGAAATGTTGTCTACAATTTTATCCAATGGAAAAAGCTCAAGATTAAACACAGCGTTAAAAGAAAACAAACAAGTAGCTATTCAAGTAGCAGGTTTCTCAATGAATTTTGAAAGTTCGGGTTTCTTTGCAACTTTAGGTTTACCCAATCAAGGATACAACGTGGATAGTATCAAAGCAGGTGTTATTATTGAAATTGAAAAACTACAAAAGGATTTAATTACTGATGAAGAGTTCCAAAAAATTCAAAACATCATGGAAACTAACTTTGTGAGTAGCAACTCTTCAATGAAAGGAATTGCTCAAAGTTTAGCCACTTACCACACAATGTATGGCGATGCAAATTTAATCAACACAGAATTAGAAAAATATAAAGCCGTAACTAAAGAAGATATTCGAAGAGTTGCCAAAAAATATTTGAATCAATCGAATAGTGTAACACTTTATTATTTACCGAAGGAAAAATAATCTTCACGAATTACTTTTTAAAAGAAAAATTATGAAAAATATATTTATATCAATTTTATCAATCGCAATGCTCTCGGCTTGTACTACAGCTAATGAAGCACCACTTGATAGAAGCGTGAGACCAGCTGCCTCTGAGGCAAAAGAATTAAAAATAGGAGAGCATGAAGAATTTACTCTTGCAAATGGAATGAAAGTTTATGTAATTGAAAACCATAAACTACCTACTATATCTTACAGTTTATCCTTTGACATTGACCCAATTTATGAAGGCAAAAAAGCTGGATACACTTCAATGGTAGGAGACTTGATGGAGGCTGGAACAAAAAACAGAACTAAGGATAATCTCAACAAAGAAATTGATTTTATTGGTGCTAACATTGGCGCATATAGTCAAGGAGTTTATGCTTCTGGTTTATCAAAATACAATGGTAAATTGATGGATATGCTTGCTGATTTAACATTAAATCCAGTGTTCCCAGAAGACGAATTAAAGAAAAGCATCACCGAAACAGTTACTTCTATTAAGTCAAGTTCCACTAATGCTGATGCGATAATGAGAAATGTAAAATCCGTTGTTTTATACGGAGCTAAACATCCTTACGGTGAATTTACAACTGAGGAAACAGCTAAGAACATAACAATTGAGGATGTAAAAGGATATTATAATTCTTATTTCAAACCAAACAATGCGTTACTTACCATTGTAGGTGATATTTCAAAGTCTGAAGCTGAAACTTTAGTAAAGAAACATTTTGGATCATGGAAAAAGGGAGAAGTTCCAACACACTCTTATTCAAAACCGGCTGAACCTTCTTCTCCACAAGTATTTTTAGTAAACAAAGAAGGAGCTGTTCAATCTAATATTCAAATTAGTAATGTTGCAGAAGTTAAGCTGGGAGATGCTGATTACGAAGCAATTCAGGTATTCAATCAAATTTTCGGAAGTGGGTTTGCTGGAAGATTATTCCAAAACCTAAGAGAAGATAAAGAATATACTTACGGAGCTTACGGTGGAATTAGAACTAATAAATTAATTGGTAATTTTTCTTCGAGTGCCAAAGTAAGAAATGAAGTTACTGATAGTGCTATTGAGCAATTTTTATTCGAAATAAACAGAATAAGAAAAGAACCAGTAAGTGCTGAAGAATTGAAAAATGCTCAAAACTATTTAGCAGGAACATTTGCTCAATCACTCGAAAGCCCGAGAACTGTGGCAAGGTTTGCAGCGAACATTTCGGAATATAAGTTGGATAAAGATTATTACAAAAACTACTTAAAAAGAATTGATGCAGTAACAATTGCTGATATCCAAAGAGTAGCCACTAAATACCTCAAGCCAAGAAACATTAATATAATAGTTGTGGGTGAAGCGTTAGAAGTAGGTGATAAATTAAAGAGATTTGGTGACTTAACTTATTTAGATAAAGATGGAAACAAAACCACTGCTCCAACCAAAATGGAAAAAGCTCCTGAGGGAGTGACAGCTGAAACTATTTATGTAGATTACATCAAAGCTATTGGCGGAAAAGATGCCATTGCAAGTATTAAAACGATGAAGGGAGACTATGAAATGGCAACTCCTCAAGGAGCAATAATATTAAGAAACTCTTTTGAAGCTCCAAACAAAACTAAGTCTGAAATAATTGTTCCTTTCATGAACAATGCTGTTATGAGAACAAGTGTTTTTGATGGGACAAAAGGTTCAGTTACTGCACAAGGAAAAACTACTGAATCGGATGAGAAAGACAATGTTGAATCCAATATAGAAGGAAGAATTGTTCCTGAGTTGACTTATTCCAAATTAGGTGTAAAATCAAAACTACTTGGAATAAAAGACGAAAATGGCAGAAAACTTTATGTAATTGAAGCTACTTATCCAACTGGAAAGTTGCTTACGCTTATGTATGATACTGAAACTAAATTAAAATTAAAAGAAACTTACACGGAGAAAACTCCACGTGGTGATTTCAATATAATTCAAGAATTTGCAGATTACAAAGCAGTAAATGGAGTATTGATGCCACACGCTCTTTCAGGAAAGCAAGGACCTCAACCAATGAGTATGACTTTGAAAACTGTTACTGTTAACAATAAGAAAATAGAAAATTTTTCAGGAAGTGGCAGTGGTGCTGACAAAAAGGAAACAAATGTAGATTCTGATGAAAATGACGAAAACATTGAATATTCTCCGGCTCCAAAAATGAAAAAATAACTAGAGTTCTACTTCATTTAAATCCATCCCGAAAATTCGGGATGGATTTTTTTATTGGGTAACTTTTCTTATATTTCTGAAACAAAAACGAATCATGCTTCAACACATTGACATCAATAAAATAATATTTTTAGATATCGAAACGGTTCCGTTGGAATATGAATTCAAAAATCTTCCCAAAAGGTCAATTGACCTCTGGGACAAGAAAACCAAATACATCCAACGGTATCAAGAAATTGATGCAGAACAAGCCTATTCCAAAGCTGGAATTTATGCCGAGTTCGGAAAAATAGTATGTATTTCGGCTGGTTATGTTACACAAGAAAAAAAAGAGCAAAAGCTAAGAATAAAATCTTTTTTTGGAAAAGATGAAAAGAAACTACTTCGAGGTTTTAATTCATTATTAAATAAAACTCTAAAAGAAAATTATTTGTTGTGTGCTCACAATGGCAAAGAATTTGACTTTCCATTTATTGGACGAAGAAATTTAATCAATGGGCTTACTCTCCCCGCTCAGCTTGATATTGCAGGCAAAAAACCGTGGGAAATCCCTCATCTTGATACGATGGAATTATGGAAATTTGGAGATTACAAACATTTCACTTCTTTGGATTTGTTGGCTCATGTATTTAATATTCCATCTCCCAAACAAGATTTGGATGGATCTATGGTAGCTAAAACCTATTACGAAGAAAACGATTTGGAAAAAATCAAGAACTATTGTCAAAATGATGTGATTACCATTGCCCAGCTTCTGCTTAAGTACAAAGGAAAAGGGTTGATTAGCTCTGATAATATTGAGATTATAAGTTAACCAGCATTTTTTTCGACTCACCCTTTAGGGTTACTTAGGTTTTTGTTTTTTTCTTTAATTTTGATTTTTAATTTAGGACTAAACTTCCTTTTTTTATCTTTATAGCCCTGTTTAGAAGAAAAATGGTAAAATTCAATAGAATAGATTAATATGACACGGAACAAACATATAGTTTTATTTATAATGAAATGTTTTTTACTTTCTCTTTCTTTCTGTTTTTTAAATTTGATAAATGGATTTTCGCAAGGTTCAGCAAACTGTGCAAGTGCTTTATCTACCCCAATCACAACGGGTACTTTGTATGCTAATCAGACCACCTGCGGAAATGCAAATAACTTTAACCAATTTGATGGACAAGACAAACTATACACCTATTGTGCTACCCAATCGGGCTGTGTTACTATTAACTTAACCAACATGGAATCTGGGGATAGCCTCCTGCCTTGTAGAGCTCGAATACGCGTTTACGACACTTGTATAAGTAGCTCTAATTCTTTACAAACTTTGGTAGGATCAAAAGACCTTACCTTGCCAGCACTTACCTACACTAACGCTACCACACTAATATTTAACGTAGTTGCAGGACGGTGCTATTATATTTTATTTGATGAGTATGATCAAAGTACTAGCTATGCCGATTGTATGTATTATGACTTTCAGTTAAGTTTTAGCCCTAATTTGACTCAAACACCAGGAGCAAGCACTTGTGCTGCCAGTAGAATGAGTCCCACCCCAATTGGAGCAAGTTTTACCAATCAAACCTTGTGTTGCACAGGTAACAACTTCGCTTACAGTGCTGGAAATGATTGGTTTTATACCTTTTGCCCAACCGCAGATGGATGCATAGAAGTAAATATTGATAGCATTATAACTAACGATCTTAGTTACAGTTATTATAATAATATGAGGTTTTATATTTATGATTCCTGCAACTACCCAAGTAATACTTACCATAGCTCGTCCTATATTAGTCAGTATACCAGTAGCTATATTAACTCAACCTCTTATAAAAACGGAAACTTTAAATTTGAAGTAGAAGGAAACAAATGCTATACCATTGTATTTACAAGTGACTTTCGAATGGGAGAAGGAGGATGTATCGACTATAATTTTTCTACTCTATTTACTCCAAAACATGTGCAATACCCCGGTGGAATTGACTGCCCATCTGCTAACGCGCAACCCGTTGCTGCCAACACTTATTATGGCAATCAATCCATATGCAACACAAAGTGCGAAAGCACCCAAGAGTGGTATTATCAATATTGTGCCACTGCCGATGGTTGTGGTAATTTTTTAATAGACAGTATTACCGATTTGGATTCCAATGGCGTACAAAGTTTTTATTTATATAAAAACGGTTCTCGAATAAGTTATACAACTAACTACATAAACCCGAGCAACAATGGGAAAGATAGTCTAAAAATTAATTTTACTATTGACTCAGGAGCTTGTTATTGTCTTAGAATCCAATCGAGTGCAGCTAATTGTATAAACTATGGACTCTACCTCAATGTAAATTCTGGAGGAGTTCAATCTCCAGGTGGGAATACAGTGCCACTTGCACAAACACAGCCAGTAACATTAGGGAACACCTACACCAATCAAACCACCTGTTGTATGCTCCATGATTTTGGTCAAGATGGAGAAGATTGGATTTATACGTTTACACCCAATAAAGACGGGTGTATAAGAGTGGCTATTGATAGTTTTATTAACGGAAATATAGGCAAACGAGCTAATGCTTATTTAACAGTTCAAAAAAACAACGATGCTAATCATATCTATACTGCCCAAGTACTGGGAACAGCAGATATTATGAATGTAGGACCTGAATTGTTTTTGAACGTAGATAGTGGTGCTCTTTATGAGATAAGAGTGGATGGAAACATTTACTATAATTATTATGATGTATGTTATAATTATGACCTAACATTGGAATACTACGACTCAACCTCAACACAATTGCCTGGAGGAAACACAATAGCTGTAGCTAAGGCAAATCCACTTGTGCCCAACACGCTCTATACAGGGCAAACTACTTGCTGTATGTATAATGACCAAACACAAAATAAAGGGCAAGATTGGCTTTATTCCTTTTGCTCTCCAGACGTGGGATGTTACGACTTAATTTTGAACAACATTGTATCCGGAGATCATTTTAAAACTACCTATTATTATATAACCGTTTATGACTCTAATAATCTTACTGTTTATTATTATTCAAATAATGCTGACTCAACCTTTAGGAATGATACCCTATCTATGTATCTGGACAGTGGCATGTGTTATACCGTATCAATTGATGCAGATCACGCACGGAATTCCTATTTTAACTGTATTAATTATGACGTTCAATTAAGGACAGGTTCTTTGGGGCAGTTTCCTGGAGGGAACGATACAACAACTGCTAAGTTAAATGCAAACCAATTAGTATATAATGTTCCTTATCTTAATCAAACCACCTGTTGCAAGCTCAATGATTATACTCGAAGACGTGGGCAAGATTGGTATTATGCATTTAGAGCACCTCAATCTGGGAACTATTCATTTCGTGTATTTAATGACAGAATGTTTGGATCAAGATATTCAAGCAGCTATTACTATGGTTTAATGGATTCAAATTTCAGCCTAATCATAGAACAAAGTGGATATGTAACTTCAACCCTAGATACTTTAGGTTCAAAACTATCTTTTTGTGCCGATTCGGGACAATTATTCTATTTTTTTGTGGATGACTACCAACACTTTAGCTATGGAGCATGCTTGGAGTATGCTGTAATGATTACTGACTTTTATCCTACACCTAATTCAAACTATCCACACGGTTCCTCTACAAACTCAATAGCTTGCAGTAACCCAATTACTAACCTAAATACTACTTACGACTCTATTCCTTTTTGCTGTGGGGATGGGTTTCAATATTTCTATTTTCAAGCCCCAGCCGATGGTTGTATGGATTATCAATTAAACAATATAAACGTTTATTCCCCAGGAAAAAATATTGCCAGTAATTTTGGTACTTCTGTATATAAAATGAATACATATTGTCAGTACTTAACGCGTGTTGCAACTATTTACGATACTAATTTTACAACCTTTAATGTTGAAGCAGGGCAGTTCTATAGAATAGAAATTAATAATTCTTTCGCTTATTCCCCTTCTTACCTACAATGTGCGGAAGTGGATATGGACCTAAACTTCAGAGGTTACTCGCTCAATAGTGCTGGAGGGTTAAACGCTACCCAAGCACAACAATTCCCAGTAACTACCAATACGTATTATACCAATCACGAAAATTGTATCGTTCCTTGTGGATTAAACAATAAACATGAAGGCTATGATTTAGCCTGTTTAGATAGAAATGTAAGTTATCATGATTACACCTATTTTTTTAATCCCGGTAGAGTAGGAAAATATATCCTATCCATTGATAGTATTACAAGCTTAGCGAATACCCTTTACTATCATGCTTCGTATCCGTTACGCAATAAAATGCAAGTAGCTGTGTACAAAAAAGTGTCTAATTCTTATCCCTTCTATGAGAACAGTGTAGCTGAGGATGAAATGACAATGAGGGATACAACCACAAATGAAACTATGACTTTGGAATTTTTCGCTCAGTCACCCACAGATTCTTTTTACATAGTATTTGATGCAAGTAATTATTATTATTGGAGTGATACCAACTGTTACACATATAATTTTGAAATAAACTATGATAGCACAGTAACATTAGGTTGTAATAATTCAGATTTTGAAACTGGCAACACCAATGGTTGGACTTTATCAGAAGGATTGTCCATAGAAGGTTCAAACACTAGCGCATGTCCTTCACCTACCTATAGTAAGTGTCCAACAATTGTACCCAATGGTCCACGACACACGGTTGTATCAGGAGGCACTGATTATTATGGAGGATTTCCCAGAGTAAATGGAGGTGCACATTCTCTAAAATTAGGAGATTCACTTTCAGGAGGAAAAGCCGAAGCCATGGAAATGAAATTTCTTGTCAATGCCAATAATGCCAATTTCCAATATAGCTATGCAGTGGTTTTTCAAGATCCTGGACACCAGCCAAAAAGCCAACCATTTTTTAGAGTGCGTGTAAAAGATGCTAATGATGAATTGGTGCAGTGTACAGAGTATTGTGTAAGTGCAAGTTCCAGTATTCCGGGGTTTAGTCAGAGCCCAAATTCCGGGAGTATTAACGTAATATATAAACCGTGGGATACAGTTCAGGTTGATTTATCGGCATATATAGGTACTATCGTAACTGTAGAAATAGAAAATGGAGATTGTAGTGACGGTGGTCACTTTGGATACTCTTATTTTGATGCTAGTTGTTCAGCTCCCCTATCTCCCTCTTCGGTAGTGTTATGTGCCAATGAATGCGATACCATTTTTGCTCCATCGGGTTATACAAATTACCAATGGATGCCAGGAGGTGCAACTACAACAGAATTAATTGTATGTCCATCAGTTACCACAACCTACACCCTTACTTATGAAACCTACAGTGGCTGTATACTTACCAAAGATTTTGTTTATACCGTACCCGAACCTTTTACACTAAGTGACACTACAAGTTGTGTGAATGGAGGGAGTGCTACAGTAAATGTAGCTGGTAATTTAAATTCGTATTTTTATAATTGGAACTCCGTCCCTGTTCAAACTACCCAAACTGCCACTAATTTGTCAAACGGAACTTATACCGTAATTGTTACCGACAGTACCTGCTATACGGACACATTAAGTGTCAATGTCGTTAATGCATTGCCAGTTATTTCCACCTTATCTCTCCAAAATATTGATTGCTTTGGAAATAAAAATGGTCAAATATCCGTAAACGCAACAAGTACTTTCAACCCTTGCACATATGTATGGGACACCAACCAGGCTTTGACTTCTTCTACTATTAGTAATTTGGACACAGGGAGTTACACAGTTACTGCTACAGATACTCTGGGCTGCTCTGTATCGAGAACTTATATAATCACTTCCCCTTTAGCCTTGAGTACAAGTACAAATTTCACTAACAATTGTGATTCAACCGAATTGACTTTAGTTAGAGCATCAGTTTCTGGAGGAACAACTCCTTATGCCTATAACTGGCAATCTAATTTAAGCACAGTAGATACAGCCAACTATTTGCCAGGAGTTTACACCCTCCAAATCACTGACTCAAACAATTGTAATTCAAGTGACACGTTTAATATTGTAACTAAACCAAATTCTTTCCTGACTGTTTATGACAGTATTTGTCAAGGACAAACTTATTTGGGTTATTTTAAAACTGGAATTTATAAAGACACTTTTATAAGTAACAATGGCTGCGACAGCATTAGAACACTTAACCTTTTTGTTCACAATACGATTTATGACACAATAACCACTTCAATTTGTCAAGGACAATCATTTCACAGCTATACTTTAAGTGGCGTTTACACAGATACTTTCTTTGTGATTACTGGGTGTGACAGTATCAGAACTTTGTTCCTTACGGTGCATCCTATACGAAGAACAATTATCAATGATACCATTTGTCAAGGACAATCCTATTTAGGTTATACCTCTACCGGAACTTATATCGATACACTTCTTAGCCGAACAAATTGCGACAGTATCAGAACATTGAATCTATTGGTAAATCCTACCTATCTTTATGATACCAATGTGAATGTTTGTTCAGGAAATACTTATTTTGTTGCAGGCGCAAATCAAACCACATCAGGCATATACTTCGATAGTTTGTTGAGTAAAAATGGATGTGATTCTGTGGTGAAGGTTAACCTTACGATTAAAAATCTTCTAACACCCAAAATACTTGGGAATAAAGAAATCTGTGAAGGAGATTCGCTTTTATTATATACCGGATCTTTCCCCCATTATCAATGGAGTACTGGAGACACAACGGATAGAATTGTTGTTTATAATCCTGGAAAATACGTATTGAAGGTACAAGATGAAGATTTATGCGTTGGATCTGACTCAGTAATTGTAACTGTAAATAGCCTTCCTTTTGTAGAAATTAGTTACATAGAAAAAGAATTATGTAAGTTTGATACTCTCCAATTACATGGTTCAGGACCTGCTGATTTAAGATGGTATTCACATAGCTTAACCAATTTTATAAGCGATAACAGCACAATTTTTTATAAGTTGTTAAGAAGTCCTACAACTATATATCTAAAAGGGACCGATGCTAACAATTGCGCAAACATTGATTCCATAACCTTATTTGCAATAAATTGTTGTGGTACTCTATATACGCCAAATTCATTCACACCAAATGGAGATGGAGTAAATGATAAATTTAAACCCTTAACAGAAGGAACGAAACTAAGGTCTTATTCTTTTGAAATATTTAACAGATGGGGTGAACGAATTTTCCAAACAACAGACTTGGAACAAGCATGGGATGGAACACACCAAGGCGAAATGGTTCAGATAGGAACTTACAATTATGTAATAAGAGCCTTGTGCACTGACAACAATGAAACACAATTATTAAGAGGAAGCGTAACTGTGGTCCGATAAAATAGAAAGTTATTCCATGACCTTAAATCATCCATTAAGTGCTGCTAAATATCATTAGTATTTCATAAAGGCACACGTATATCTGAAAGATTTAACCAATTTGTCCTTCCGCAAATAAAGTTTAAAAACGTTCGCTTTATCTAAAAACAATGAATAAAACTCGTACTTTTGTAAAAAATATAGGTATGAGTTTCTGGAAAAGATTAAGAGTATATTTATTAGGTTTAGGAATAGGATCCTTGATGGTTTTGTTTTTCTTTGGAGACCGAGGTTGTGGCGGATGGCTTCCTGGAAATAGAGTTAAGACCTCAATTATGGAAACAACTTTTGTAACGAGCGACCGAATAAATTGTAAATTGTATTGCAACGAATTTACAGCTGAATCTATTGCAAATCTTGTAGTTAGAGGCTCAGTAAATTTTGAAAAAAGTAAAACGAAAGAAAACCCAAGAGAATATTTAATCGAATATGAGAACAAACAATTGATGTTTTCAGTTCCTATCGATTCAGGTGAAAACGTTTTTATTGTAGATAATTTTGAAAATAAATGTCCAGATTGTGATACAAACTCCAAAAAAATGGATAGAAAAATCAAATTAAAATTCCCTAAAAAGTAAATTATAAATTGTGTTAAAAGTGCATAATTTAAAGGAAATTAACTTTCATACCTCAATAATTCTTATCATTTTCGCGTATAATTAACCAAATGAGCCAATCTACATCACATAAAAACACACCAAACCATGTTGCCATAATTATGGACGGGAATGGAAGATGGGCTTCCAATCACGGAAAGGACAGATTGCATGGACACAATAGTGGTGTGAGTTCAGTGAGAGAAGTATTAACTTCTGCTCAAAAGCACGGAGTAAAGTACCTCACTCTTTATACGTTTTCAACAGAAAATTGGAATAGACCAAAGGATGAAGTGGATGGATTGATGAATTTATTTGCAAAAACAATTGCAAC
Source organism: Flavobacteriales bacterium (assembly GCA_049609665.1). GTDB lineage: Bacteria > Bacteroidota > Bacteroidia > Flavobacteriales_D > CAJJDF01 > CAJJDF01. Next base: position 12,155 of record JBMYYT010000023.1, read on the forward strand.
CGAAATAGAAGAACTTCATGAAAACAAAGTTCGAATTCAATTTATTGGTGATACTGAATTACTTCCTGATTTTGCAAAAGAAGCTTTGAATTCTGCTTCTGAATACACAAAAAACAACACAGGAATCACTTTAATTTTGGCTTTGAGTTACAGCTCAAGAGTTGAAATATTAAATGCTGCAAAACAAATTTCAAGTAAAGTAAAATCTGGTGAATTAAATGAGGATGAAATAACTGATGAAGTTTTTAGCAATCATCTTACGACTGCAGGAATACCTGATCCTGAACTAATTATCAGAACCAGTGGCGAATATCGTATTAGTAATTTTTTACTCTGGCAAATTGCCTACTCCGAATTTTATTTTACAGAAACTTTATGGCCTGACTTCCGCGAAAAAGACTTTGAATTAGCAATCGAATCTTTTCAAAACAGAGAAAGAAGATTTGGAAAAACAGGTCAACAAATTAAACAACTTCATAGCTAAACTGCACCTTATTATAATGAAAAATATTTTTACACTCACACTCTTATTTTTTCTTTTCCAAACTTTTGGTTTAGCTCAAGGAGGTATGTTCTCAAACAATAAAATTAATTACGAAGCTCCAAGAAAATTCGAAATTGGAGGAATTGTGGTTGACGGAGCAGTAATTACTGACGTTGAAAGAATTATTTCATTCTCTGGATTACAAAGAGGAAAAGAAATTACTATCCCTGGAAGTGATATATCCAATGCCATAAAAAAACTATGGGACGTAAATAATTATTCTGACATTAATATCTACGCGGATCGTATTGTTGGCAACACAATCTTTCTTCGAATTACCCTGAAAGAGAGAAATAGAATGTCTAAATATCAACTAAAAGGTGTAACCAACTCACAAGCCAAGACTCTAAAAGAGAGTTTGGGACTTTATGGAGGTAAATTAATCACTGAAAGTTTATTGGACAAAACTAAATTCATTTGTAAAGATTATTTTGTTGAAAAAGGATATTTGAATACCTCTGTAAACATTACCAGCATCCCAGATACAATGGTTAATAATGCGGAAATTTTGATCATTAACATTAACAAAGGGCAACGAATCAAAATCAATGAAATCATTATCGAAGGAAATGATTTAACTAAGCAAACAAAATTTCCATTAAGTATTTTCAAAAAAGAAACAAAAGTATTTTCTGATAGAAAAATTAAAAGAACACTAAAAGACACCAAAGAGAAAAGTTGGTTAAGATTCTGGAAAAGATCAAAATTTGAAGAAGAAAAATACGAGTCTGAAAAACAGCAACTAATTGCCAAATACAACTCTATGGCAATGAGAGATGCCAAAATAGTATTTGACACAATTTATACGCACGACCCTTCTTCTATCAATATTAAAATGAAGATAAGTGAAGGGAACAAATATTATTTCAGAGATATTAATTGGGTTGGAAACACGAAATATAGCACTGGTAAATTAGACACTATTCTGGGAATAAAGAGAGGAGATGAGTACAACAAGCAGAAGTTAGAATCTAAACTTTATATGAGTCAATCTGAGTTGGATATCAGCTCATTATACATGGATAAAGGACATTTGTTTTTCCAAATAACACCGATTGAAAAAACTGTTGAAAATGACTCTATCGATATTGACATTCTTCTCTATGAAGGTAAAATTGCCATTATTGATGAGATTACAATAGTAGGAAACACTAAAACAAACGAACATGTAATCCGAAGAGAATTGCGAACTAAACCAGGAATGATATTTAGTAGAGCAGATATTATTAGATCTCAAAGAGAATTGAGCAACTTAGGGTATTTTGATCCAGAACGAATGGGAGTAAATCCTACTCCAAATCCTACAGACGGAACTGTGGATATAGAATATATTGTTGCAGAAAAACCCTCTGACCAAATAGAACTCTCTGGAGGATGGGGAGGAGGACAATTTGTAGGTTCTTTAGGATTGTCATTCACAAACTTCTCAATGAGAAATTTCTTTGAAAAAGAATCATGGTCACCATTACCAACTGGAGATGGACAACGATTAAGCTTAAGAGGATCAGCAAACATTTTCTTTCAATCTCTGAGTCTTTCATTTACTGAACCTTGGTTAGGAGGAAAAAAACCAACCTCATTTAGTGTTAATGCATACTACTCTTTACAAAAACTAAGTCAACTAAAAAGAAGTGATCCACTTTCTCAGACTTTTGATGTACTTGGAGCAGCAATAGGTTTGGGAACAAGACTCAAAGTTCCAGATGATTTCTTTACTGCTTATGGTGAATTAGGATATGAATATTACACCCTTAACAATTACAATTTATTAGATGGATTTAATAATGGATTTGCAAATAACCTGAGTTTCAAATTTACGTTATCAAGAAACTCTGTGGATCAGCCAATTTATCCACGTAGTGGTTCGGAAATCACTATGTCTTTCAAAACTACGGCTCCCTATTCATGGTTTGATGGTAGAGACGATTACAGTGACTTAACAAGTCAAGAAAAATTTAAATGGATAGAATACAACAAAATTAAATTTGTTGCTAAATGGTATACTCCTGTTTCTAAAGACAGAAAGTTTGTATTACACTCCAGTATTGGATTTGGTTTCTTGAATTCATGGAGTAAGAATAAAGGAGTTTCTCCTTTTGAGAGATTCTTTTATGGAGGAAGTGGACTTACTGGATTTAGACTTGCAGGAAGGGAATATATCGCATTGAGAGGATATGATGATAATTCAATTTCATCGCAAGGTGGAGATGCTTTAATTTCAAAATACAAAGTGGAACTGAGATACCCTATTTCGCTTAATCCAAGTGCTACAGTTTTTGCATTAGTATTTGGTGAAGCGGGTAACTCTTGGAATAGTTTTTCCGAATACAATCCGTTTGAAGTAAAGAAATCTGCAGGAGTTGGATTAAGACTTTTTCTTCCTATGTTTGGACTTATTGGATTGGATTATGGATGGGGCTTAGACCCACTAACTGTAGGCGATTCAGGATATCGTCCTGCTTTGCATAGCCCAGGTAATTTTACTCCTCAAGGACAGTTCCATTTTACGATTGGCATGAATATTGGAGAACTGTAATCGAAATCAATTAAGAGATATAAAATAAAAGTTTCGAAAATCGGTTTTAAACATTTAAATTTGTCAATTACCAGTAAAACAACCGTCATGAAAAAATTAACTTTAGTATTCGCATTAGCCTTATTTTCACTTGCAAGTTTCTCTCAGAAATATGCTTACGTTGACACCAAATACATTCTTGAAAACATTCCAGAATACATTGAAGCCCAAAAAACTTTGGATGACTTATCAGAACAATGGGAAAATGAAATAGAAGCTAAGAAGAAAGTGATTCAAAAGAAATACCAATCTTACCAAGCTGAAGAATTGTTACTTCCACCAGAAATGAAAAAGAAAAAGCAACAAGAAATTTTTAAATTGGAAGATGAATTAAACCAATTTCAACAAAAGAAGTTTGGAGTTGAAGGAGAGTTATTTCAAAAAAGAAAAGCTTTAATTGAGCCTATTCAAAACAAAGTATACAAAGCTATTAAAGAATTAGCATCGGTTGGAAACTACGATATGATTTTTGATAAAGCCAATCAAACCAACATCTTATACGCAAACCCAAGATTAGACAAAAGTAAACGTATCTTAAAGAATTTAGGATACAGTGTAAAAAAATAAGTGAAATAGAAAACCAAACAACAATACCAATACAATGAAAAAATTAATCGCAATATTAGGAGTAGCACTACTTAGTTTTACAGGAAGTGTAAACGCTCAAAAATTAGGACACGTAAATTCTCAAGAAATTTTGAAAGAAGTCCCTGGATATGCTGCCTCTGAAAAAGAAATGGAGAGATACAGAAACTTAAAAGTAACTCAACTTACAGATTTACAAAAAAATGTTCAAGCTGCCTACGACAAGTACATAAACGATCAACCTACTCTTCCAGAAAACATTAAAAAATCAAGAGAGAAAGAGATTCAAGAAATGCAATTAGCCGCTCAACAATTTGAGCAAAAAGCTCAAAAACAAATTGAGGAAAAGTACCTTGAATTAATGAAACCTTTGACCACTCAATTAAACAAAGCAATTAAAGAAGTTGCGAAAGCTGGAGGATATACCTACATATTGGATGTATCACAAGGTAACGTTTTGTATTATGACGGTGGTGAGGATGTGTCTGCAAAGATCATCGCACAATTAAAGAAAAATGCGGCAACACCTCAACAAGCTAAACCAGCACCTGGGGCAGGAAACTAAACGAAAACAAAATTAATTTTAAGAACCATTCGATATAAAGTCGGATGGTTTTTTTTGTTTATTTTTGTTTCGATAACTAACTAAATATGTCTAATTCTTTTCTTTCCACTTCTATTGAATACCTGAAAGGTGTAGGACCAAAAAGAGCGGATTTATTTAAGAAAGAATTAGGGATTTTTACTTTTGAACATCTTCTTAATCATTTTCCTTTCCGATACATTGACAGGTCCAAAATTCACAAAATCAATGAAATAAATTCAACTGAAGTTCATGTTCAGCTCAAAGGAAAAATAACAAGAGTAAAAGAAGTCGGTGCTCAACGAAGCAAAAGGTTAATTGCCTACTTAAAAGATGAAACAGGAGAAATTGAACTCCTCTGGTTTAAAGGAGCTAAATGGGTAAAACCCAAATTAATCATTGGAAAAGAATTTATTGTTTTTGGAAAACCTACCGAGTTTAATAAATCCTATAATATTGTTCATCCGGATTTTGAAGAAGTTACGGCTACAAAACTGAGTGCTGCCCTGCAACCTGTTTATAGTTCGACAGAGAAAGCAAACTCAATGGGACTCAATTCGAAAGGAATAGAAAAAGTAACTAAAAATTTCGTTCCACAATTAATCAATCAAGTTCCAGAAACTCTATCTCAAAGCTTAAGAGAAGAATTGAAACTCATGAGTAGAGAAAAAGCTTTTCGCGAAATTCATCACCCAACCGATTCAGCACATTTAAGAAAAGCAATTTTCAGGCTTAAATTTGAAGAGTTCTTCTTTCTTCAACTGAGATTATTAAAACAAAAAATAATTCAAGAGCAAAAGCTAAAAGGATTTGTCTTTGAAACAGTTGGAGAAAGTTTCAATAGGTTTTACACAACAAAATTACCTTTTGAATTAACTAACGCTCAAAAACGCGTTGTCAAAGAAATCAGAAATGATTTGGGGAGCGGAAAACACATGAATCGCTTGTTACAAGGAGACGTAGGAAGTGGAAAGACATTGGTTGGTCTACTTTCCATGCTTATCGCCAAAGACAATGGCTATCAATCTTTATTGATGGCACCAACAGAAATTTTGGCAACTCAGCACTACTCCACCATTGCAAAATATCTGGAAGGAACTGGAGTAACAGTTTCTTTGCTCACCGGCTCTTCCAAAACCTCAGAAAGGAAAATAATTCATGCGCAATTGCTTTCGGGAGAATTGGATATTTTAATAGGTACTCATGCCCTACTCGAAGATATTGTTCAATTCAAGAATTTAGGACTTTCTATCATTGATGAACAACATCGATTTGGAGTAAAACAACGCTCAAAACTTTGGAAAAAAAACACGATTCCTCCGCATGTATTAGTTATGACCGCAACTCCGATTCCTCGGACTTTGGCCATGACCGTTTATGGAGACTTGGACATTTCGGTTATAGATGAATTGCCTCCTGGAAGAAAA
>JBMYYT010000024.1:0-17205 GCA_049609665.1 Flavobacteriales bacterium
GGACGTGACCAATTGAAGTTCTTTCACGGATTCATTTCGACAAATCTAACTTGCCGAAAATACGGAACGAATTCTCAATGAAATCGTAGAATTAACCTTAAAAACTCATCCAACACATTTTTCGTAATTCTATGAATAACCGTATCTGTGGTTAAACTTCCTGTATAGGTCATAGACCCAACAGAAAAAACCTTTGAACCATTGGGCTTATCATAATACACCATATAACCTCCTCCATCGTCTGGGTTGGTTCCTACTGCTAATACCCACATATCTGAAGGAGAGCTTGATGAAATTTTATCGGTTTCTCCCCCACAAGCTTTTCCATTATTCAAACCTGTTTCTCCTATTAACTGTCCATTGGTAACTCCGGTACTATCAAAAATCCAATGGTTGGAGTTTAGCACTTTATAAGGAGCATAAGTGTGGATTCCTGCATTGGTATATTGAACTCCCAAATGCCTGGATTCTGGCATACCCAAATCTCTGAATCTACCTCCTTTACCTTCTGTATAACTATGATTATCGCCAGTTTTCATTACCTCTATCCTATTGTCTTTTAAAGCCACTCTCCAATAAATTCCGTTTCCACCCAAGTACATTAGTTTCCCTCCATCATTAAGGAAATAGATTAAATGATTATACATTTCAAGCGTCCAATACTCCGGATGCACATTTAAAATAACTACTTTATAATCGTCCAATAAATTAATATTTTGATGCAAATCAATTTCAGCAGCAACATCAAAGCCATACCTATTATTTTCCAACCATCTGTGTAAATGAAGCTCAGCCGAAACAAGATGCCCAGAATTTCCAATGGGCTTATCAACCTTATTGGGCCTATGAAAACTTACAATAGTAGAATTATGAGTCTCTTCGGATAAATCATATTTGTAAAAAGATTGTCCATCCCAATTGTTATAGGCTTGCCAAGTATTGGTTGAAGCCATTACCAGAATATCATTATTAATTGAATTATTCTTTTTGACTACAAAAGTTATGTAATCCAGTTCATTTGAATCGTTGGAAACATGAGCGGAATAGATGCCTGAAACTGCGCTTTGAGGAACCACAAATTGGTAAGTAGTTTCCCAGTTACATCCGAACGAATAGGAACGACAATAATAATCTTGTTTCGTACTATTAACTCCTATAGCTGAATGAATCAAATTGGTTGAAGCTCCGTAATGATAAATTTTAATGTCTACGTTATCCGTTTTAGAATGAATTTTAAATTCTACAGTTTCTCCAGGAGAATAGCTTACTTTGTCTGTATACCCTTCAACTTGATGAGTATTTGTAATAATTTCGGTATTGTTGCATTCAGCATCACCATAATTTTTATTCTTGGAGCAATTTATTGAAACTAAAACGAAAAATAAACAAATGAAGAAATTGATTAATTTATACATAATAAATCTGGATTTAAATAAAGTCATTTGTATTCGTCATAATAGAAAAGCGGATGAAGATAAATTATTTGGGTTGAATTCATTGGTTTTCCTTCAAGAGTGGCTGGTTTAAATTTATTATGTTTCCATATTATCGAATACAAAGCTTTACTTAGCTGATTTTCTTTCTTTTCAAAATTCAAGATAATGTTATCATAAGCCTCTAAATATTCGAAATGAGTTATTAAACCTATACTATCAATTTTCAGCTTTATTCTTCTTTGATATTTATCGTTAAATTTAGCAAAACTTGAATCACTAAAAGTTTTAATAATTAATTCTTTTTTCAAATCAAAAGTGTCGTTTTTTAATGATGAATGGATAAAACCAGAACCTTTTTGATCAAGAGAATCAGCAAACTTGCTTATAGAATCGAGAAAATTATTTCCATAAAACTCTCCAATTGTATCGATCAATCCTTTTTCATAACACCTATGACTTCCTCTAATTAAATCACCCTCTATTCTATAAAAATCATGAAACTTATAATTTCTAAATAAAATTTGACTGAACGTTTCTGAGGTTTTTGAATAAAAAAATCTATTAGGAACTAAAAAGCCTGTTGAATCAATATCATTTTTTGCTTTTTGTTTAAATTCTTTACATAAATCTGTAGAGTCAATAGATTGATAATAATCCGTAGGAATTTGAGCAGAAACTAAATTTCCAAAAACAATAAATATGTAAATCAATTTTTTCATTCACTTTTCAAAATTCCCTCTTGAGAGGGGAGACAGGGGTGTGTATTTTATTTGAGTAAACACACCTCTTTAATTCTCCTTCCCGAAAAGTCGGGAGAGAGATTCTCGTTTTAATAATTATTCATTATCAATTGTAAATTATCAATTATTTGAAACCATCTTAACAGCCTCATCCACATAATAATACAAATCATTTCCAGGAAGAACACCGTTTTTGGTGTTTCTTCTGTCACGAGTTTGTCCTACTCTGACTATAACCATATTGTGGTCTGGGATGACTGCTATGTATTGTCCCAAATGTCCAATCAAAGAATAAAATGGAGTTTCGTAATCATAGTCCAACCAAAGCGAATAGCCATAAATAGGTTGTTCTTTTGGTAAAAAGGCTTTGTAATTTGGAGATTTCATCAATGACACAAAACTTGAGTCAATTAACTGTTTTCCGTTCCATTTTCCATCTTGAAGAATCAGTTGACCAAATTTGGCAAAATCTCTCGCATTGGAATACACACAACAATAAGCTTTTTCCATTCCATCTGGATTGTCCAATGCCCAGTAGGCTGGAGTTCGCATCCCAAGTGGTTTCCAAAATTTCTCTGATAAATACTCCGACAAAGGTTTATCAATGGCTCTGCGAACAACAATTCCTAATAACTGAGTAACACCCGAAAGGTATTCAAATTCTTTCCCAGATTCTTTTACAAAACTTCTACTCAACATTTGTTCCGTTATATCTCTTCCGTAATAAGCCTTGGCAGTTGGGTTGAGTGGTAAATAATAACTCTCACTCCAGTCGTAACCAGCAGTCATTGAAGACAAATCTCCAACTGTACAAAGTTGTGCCAAAGAATCATCCTTAAATTCAGGAAGAAAATCAATTATTGATTGATCCAATCTTTTTATATATCCTTCTTCAATGGCTTTGCCAAGCAACATGGTCAACATCGTTTTAGACACTGAAAAAGAATTAGTCAAGCTCGTATCCGAATAACCATTGAAGTATTGCTCATTCAGTATTTTCCCATCTTTTATAATTAAAAACCCTGCTGACTTATAAGCTTCTAACTCTTTAAGTAATGTATCGGTTAAAGGCACTTTATTATAGTTTTCGCTCAATTCCCACTCTTGAACTTCTCCGTTTGGAATTTTCCGAGAATCAAAATCCACTAAATCATCAATATTGGCTGTGGTGTGCCCTTTGAGGTAAGTTAGTTTTACTCCTCTGAAAATATATTGATTGTCAGTAACATAGAGCAACACAACACAAATTCCAATGAAAATTGCTAAACCAATCAGGAGTCTTTTAAAAAATTTAAGGAGTCGTTTCATAGAATTAAAGAGTTGATACTAATATAACGAATTAAACTGTAAAACATTATTTATTTGTCATTCCTGCGGAGGCAGGAATCCTATTCATCAGGTTGATTCTCGCATATAGATTCCTGCCTTCGCAGGAATGACAAAGGAGTTTGCAAAATAAACAGAGTGTATTAATTATTTACTCACCCCTAACAACCTAACATCAAAAATAAGAGTAGCCATTGGTGGAATTTTATAAGTATCTCCCATCAATCCGTGGGCTAAATAGGGAGGAATAATGAGCTTAGCTCTGTCTCCTACTTTCAAATAAGTAATTCCTTCATGAAGTCCAGTTTCTACATTATCATGCTCAATTCTAAATGGTTGCGGACCAGATTCTTCAGTTGAATAAACTTCCGAACCATCCAATAGTGTTATCGAATACTGAATCATAGCTCTCATTCCAGGTTCGGCTTTCTCTCCTGTGCCTTGTTTGTAAACCAAATACCTGAGTCCTGATTCTGTGGTATTCATTTTCCACTGTTTTCTCTCCACATATTGATTTATTAATTCCTGTTCCTCTTTAATCCACCCTTTATTCATTTCGGCAGTTTCTTCAGCCGAGGGTACTTGAATATAAGTAGGTTTCACTGGTTCATCTTTGCATGAAAACAACAAGGGAAACGAAAATAATACAATCCACTTTTTCATTATTATTTGTTTTGTTCTAAAAACGTTGGAAGCTCCTTCTTTATTTTATTTACAGTTTCTTCAACTGATAAATTGCTGGCTCCTCCTGCCGCATTGATGTGTCCACCACCTCCAAAATGCTGTTTTGAAAACTCATTGACATGAATATCTCCTTTGGAACGGAAAGATATTTTCACGATATGATTATCTTCTTTCACAAACACCGCTATATTAATTCCTAAAATGGAAAGTGCCGCATTCACGAATCCTTCGGTATATCCTTTCTGAGTGTTGTGGGCTAACATTTCTTCTTTGGTCAAACTTATTATGGCTGTATTTATCTCTGGAAGGACTTCCAGTTTATTATTTAAGGTATAACCCAGCAGTTTCAATCTTTCAGGTGTATTGATGTCATAAATTTTTTCGTGAATATTGGAATGAACCACTCCACGAGAAATTAAATCAGCAGCTATTAAATGAGTTTTTGGTGTAACCGATGGAAATCTAAAAGAGCCTGTATCAGTCAAAATTCCTGTGTAAATGCAATTCCCAATCGTTTCATTAATTAATCCTAAATCTCCATTTGCCTCAATAAATTCATATACTAATTGAGCTGTAGAACAAGAGTTTACATCCGAGAAAGTAAATTGAGCAAAATCATCAGGTTGCTGATGATGATCTATCATTACTTTTGTAGCATCTGATTGCCCTAATAGTTGGCCCAATTCCTTTCCAACTCTGGATTGATCATTGTAATCCAAATTAAAAATCACCTCAGCTTTATTAATCAATTCAGTAACCTTATCAGGTTGTTTTTCAAATAATAAAATATCCTCAGTTCCTTCCATCCATTTAAGAAAATTCGGGAAACCATCAGGTTGAATTACCTGAGAGTTAATTCTTTTGGTTTTTAAAAAATGATGCAAAGCTAAAGTTGAACCAATGGAGTCTCCATCGGGATTTTTATGTCCAAAAATTAAAATAGTTTCTGCTTTTGAAAGGTGCTCAAAAAGCGATTCAACTTCAGTTTTCTTGAAAATAGGATTTATCATTTTTAAAAGTACACAAACTGGGTTAATGCTCCCTATTATTTTGTGTTTTTTAGAAATTACTTTTTCTGAAAAAATATTTTATCATACTATTCTTTTAAATTTATTGATCGAATTATAAAAATTGCTTTTACTCATTTTGTCTTGATACAAAACGAGCCAAAAAATCAAGAATATTTCAAGGAAATTTTAACCATGAGTTTTACAACTCACGATTAAACCCCAGTAAGATTTTGCCTTGACTCGCGCAAGCCATGACTCCACATCTTACTGGTATTTCTTAGAAACATTCAATAATAATTCTAATTACAAAAACAATAATATTAGAAAGTTTTAGGTTCTTCCCTATTGATTAATCTCTTAATATTTTTTGTGTGAGTTAATATTATTAGGAGACTCATAATTACTGAAAAAATCATGAGAGATTGATAGGGTGTTTTGTAAATGAAAATTACAAAAAAAGGAAATGAAAGTGCAGCTATCATTGATGAAATGGAGACAGTTCTCGAAATAATTAAAACAATAATAAAGACTCCTAAACATGAGAATGCAGAAATTGGATCTATTGCAATCACTACTCCCAAGGTTGTGGCAACTCCTTTGCCTCCCCTAAAATTGGCAAAAACAGGATAAATATGTCCAACAACAACAGCTGCTCCAAGCCCCAATTGATTATAAATAAAATCATTAGAAAAAGTATCAATCCCAAGAGAATGAGAAAGCACATACACTGAAATCCATCCTTTGAGCACATCAATAATCAATACTGGAATAGCTGCTTTTTTTCCTAATACTCTAAATGTGTTTGTAGTTCCAGCATTTCCGCTCCCAAAATCTCTAACATCTTTATTATAAAATGCTTTTCCTACCCAAACTGCTGTTGGAATAGAACCAATAACATAAGCCAAAATAAGAAATGTGGTAAATAATAAAGTCATTTTATCAAGTATTAGTCTTCCTCGTCATCATCGTCAAAATCATCCTCTTCGTCATCATCAAAATCATCCTCTTCGTCTTCTTCATCATCATCAAAATCATCTTCATCATCTTCGTCTTCATCCTCCGTATCATCTTCGTCATCATCTTCATCCTCAAAACCTTCAGCCTCTGATTCAAATTCTCTTAAAAACAAGATAGGTTTAGCTCTTGAAGAAAGGTCAAAATAGAAATCTTCTTCTCCTTTACCTCCTTTTACAACCTTATCCTTATCTGGAGTCAATTCAATAATTTCATTGTATTTCTTATCTGTTGAAAAAGTAACTAATTCGCCATTTCTGTACTCAAAAAAGTAATATCCATTGGGCTTATACTGAATCATCACTCCCACTCTATCTCCTGTTCTTCTTTTTTGAACTTGAACTAAAACCTTACATCTTCGGTAAACTTGATTGGTACCTACCGAAGCAATGTTAGCCGAACCTTGAGACAAAAAAGACTGGGTGTTATCATCCCAATAAAATTTCAAATCAAATAGTGTAATAGCACTGCTTAATTCCTTTGGAACATTCGATAACTTCCCAATTGTACTAATTTCTTTATTTGCTTTTGCTCCTGCTTCTTTATTTAGCATTTGGTTCAAAAACAACTCATAATTCGTGTTTTGTATTTTGATTAATTCTTGTACCTGGGTACCTCTTATTTCATTAAACATTTGATTCAAAGCAGACTTATTAAACGGAAAATCCAATTTCATAGATCCGTTCATGGAAATCACAGTATCTTTTAACTTATTGTACTCCATTGTTCCTACTATCGATACTTTGAATTGATCCATACCCGCAGTCAAGTTCAAATCTCCTATCGAATTGAAACTGCAAGTTTCATCATCAAAACTGATGTAATTTCCTTTCGCCTTGTTATCAAGAAGTTTTGCTTTTGCACCAATTTCAAACAATCCTTTTTCAACATTGTAAGATAAAAACCCATCGGATGGAGTAATTGCCTTGTCGGAATCGTATTTCTTATCAGCCAAGAAAGCTGTGTAAAAGCTTACTTCCCCATCATTAGATACAGTTGGTCCTGAAACTTTATCCATAAAACCTTCTCCTAACGGAATGATGATTTTGCTGGTATCTACAACCGAATTAAATTGAATCCAATCCAAAGCAAGTTCTTCACAATTTGTCAAAATTTTGGTTTGACCATCATACGATGCTCCAATCTCATTTCCTTTTATACTTATTGATCCATAATATTTGAATTGTGGACTCAAGAAAAAATTTGAATCTTCTTCAATAATTCCATCAGCTTTTGTTATCCCATTTTCATCAGGTTCAATGTTCGAAAAGAATACTTTACTATTAATAGTTGGGTCAGAAGAGACAATATACTCTCCATTTGCAAGGTAGTTTTTACTTGACAGAATACTAATTTCAGCATTTGTGAACCTATGGTACTTTGTTACGTAACTGGTTAAAATTTGCGAATTATATAGCGGATCTATCTCGGCATTTTTTAATATTCTCAACTCTCCATTTTTTGGAATAATCCAGGAATCAGCCACAACAATATAAGGTATATCTTTACACACAAGTAAATTACTATCAATATAATACGTGGACATTCCTGAGAAAAAACCTAACTCTTCATGTTCTTTTAATGTGGATTTAAAATTAGGTTTTAGATTTTTATTTTTGTCATAATTTTGGAAGTTTGCAGTATCTATCACTTTTTTGAAAGTCATAAAACTTTTGTCCATCGACCAATCAAATTCATCAGTTGTAGCGGTAAATCTATTAATTGGAAATTCAATAAAAGACGTTCCTGTATTGGATTTAAAGTTTCCTTCTCGTTTAGAAAAATCCAATTCCATTTTCATGTTATTAGCTTCTAATGAAGGCGGATCATTCTTACCTACACCCTTCAAAATAAAGTTTGAAGTAGATGCCTTTAAAGCATTTTGATTAAACAGAAAGTCTTTGGATGTAACTTGAATCCTTCCTGAGTTAAAATCTCCAGTTCCTGTCATTTTCTCTTTAGTAAGAGTAATTTTTCCATTGTACTTGGACACTCCATCATCAAAAATATTCATTGCAGAATCAATGTTTTTTGTTGTCCAAACACCCGTTTTTGGCTGAAAAGTAACCAGACAATTATCAGCTACAATATCCGGAACACTTGGCAATGTTTGGGATTTATTGGTGTATTGTCCAGTTTGCCCAATCATTGAATCTGGATAAAAAGTAATTTTTTGAGAGTAGGCCGAAGAAGTTAAAAAACTTAATCTTCCTTTACCTACAAGTCCATTTTTGTCGAGTGTTAATTGATCATCGTAATTTGCTTTCTTCAGATAAATTTGCTCACTCACCTTTTTGAGTTTAAAACCCAATGTGTAATCAGACATTAATTTTGTAGTGGTCTCGATTTTCGGGAAAATATCCGAAGAAAAGAAGTTTCCATCAAACTCAACACCAGAATTAGAAAAAGTCAAAAGGCTATCCATCTCAAAAGGGTCAACCAAGAAATAAAAGGAGCTTGTGTCATAAATCCCGTCTAATATTTCGGTTTGGTTGTAATAAATTTTTGGCGAATTATTCACCACCAATTTTGGATAATGAGCAAATCCTTTGTTCTTTCCGCTTCTGTTCTCTTCCCCATCAATCAATATTTCTCCCTCCAAATTGTATAATTTGGACAGTAATCTCACTTGCATTTCTTTGATTGAATCTTGCATTGGGTATACTCTCAATCTCATTGAGTCCATTTTGGCGAATTTCAAAGAAAACGATTCATAATCGAAATTAATATTAGAGCCAAAATACTCTGTCCGACCCGCATTGATAACTCCAGAAAAATTAATTGAGCGATTCTTTCCTATTACAACTTGTCCTTTACTTGGATAGATTCGTACAAATTTTTTCTTACTTAAATCACATTTTCTAATTCCCTCAACGACAAGATCCAATGACTTTAGTCCAAGAACAGCATTGATTTTTGATTTAGGATTTGAAATGATTTTGATGTCATCATAATCGCCCTCTTTAGTCCTGGAATTAACATAATCACTTAATCGCTTATCAACAATAATTATTTTAAGGACTGGATCATAATCAATTAAGCCCACATTACTCATTTTAACTAAAACTTGAGTAAGGTCACTCAGTGAATTTTTACTGTAAGATGCGAAATCGTTTAGCGGAATTTTAAAATTCTCTTCAAAGGAAAGACTATATTCATTTAGAGTTTTAGCAATGTTACTATTTCCAAGTTTAAATGTATTAAAGGTCTTAGAGTCAAATTGATTGATGGATTCGAACGTAGCTGTATTCTTTGAACTTCCAGCAAAGGAACCCATTTCAATCTGACTGCTTCCCTTTTTCCATGTTAGTTTATCAAAATGCATACTTACATTATGATAATCACTTACATAGGGATAGTTTATGGAATTATTTCCTGTTTTGGAAACATAAACAATTCCTTTTTTCAAATCATATTTAAAGTCACTTAGATAGTTCTTTATTTTATGTTTTGGAGAAATATAAATGATAACTTCAGCATTTTTAGAACTTAATTTGTCATCGTTAATAATAATAGTTTTTGAACTAACCGAAAAGAATTTCTCTTTGTTTCTTTTTACGATTAAAGATGCTTTATTATTTCCACTGGCACCTCCTTTAAAGTTTTTTCCAACCAAAGAAAACTCTCCTTTATAATCTACATCTGGAACAATCTCAGTCAAATAAACTTCTTGGTTATAACTTTTAAACTCAGGATATTTAGCTCTATCAGTACCATTAAATGTCAATACTTTTTCTCTTAGTTTTCCTAATTCGGGTTTCTTAAGATAAGGAGTATACATCTTAACAGAATCGGCATTAAACCCATTAATTTTCAGGTTGATTCGATACCTATTAAGTTCAGCATAAGTAGTGTTTTTGGGCAATTCTATTCTTTCCCAAGTTACGGTTCCTTTGTTTCCCACAAAAGCGGAAGTAGAAACGTTTAAAACCCCAGAAGTACCATAAATTATTGAACTGTCATTCTTAGCTCTACAAACCAAATCCAAATTTTTGAATTCGGCAAAAGCACCACTTTTATAACTAAAACTATAACTTCCTTTAGAGAGTTTCCATGAAATGGATGAGCTTGAATACAATAAATGATTATTAAACAACTTATCCGTGAACACAATAAAATCAGTGATTTTCTTTTTATTTCGCTGTTTCAACAATTTATCCATCACTCCAGACCAATTATTAAAATCCTCAGCATTGAAATTGGAAGGTTTAGCTTGTCCAATTACCGAATTAAAAAAGGCCAGAAAGTGTGGTTTTAACTTGATTTTCTTTTTCAGTAATTGATTGGAAAAAGAAACTATTTTATCTTTTTGATCAGAGGAATATTTTGAGGTATAAACACTTTTGAACGAACTTATTAATTCTTTAGATTGGGATTTAGGAAGGGGTGAAATAAACTTTTCAATATCTTCGATAAATTCTTTGTCAGAAGGACGGAATTCAGAGATTTGACTTAAACTCATTGAACTCAAAAAGAGGACAACAATTAATATTGAATATTTCATAACTTCTATTTTTAATTCTTTGAGAAAGTGACCATTGCCCAACCTTCTCTTTCTGCGCTATTTATCATTGTAAGTCCATGACTATTAGCCGATTTTTCGATAATTGAAATATCAGAAGTATAAAAACCGCTAAAGTAAATTACAGCTCCTTTCTTCATGCTTTTTGCATAATACTCCATATCATTTGTCAATATATTTCTATTGATATTTGCCAAAACGGTATCGTATTTATCATTATCGACTAAAAGCTCAGCGCCTCCTTCTTTCACTTCAATCTTACTACATCTATTCAACTCCAAATTATCGATAGTATTGTGATAAGCCCATTCGTCAATATCAATAGCTACAGCTCCTTTACAACCTAATTTCTCAGCTAATATTGCCAAAATTCCAGTTCCAGAACCCATGTCTAACACTGTTTTATTTTCAAAATCTGTGCCAAACATAGCTTTCATTATCAAGTATGTAGTTTGGTGATGCCCAGTTCCAAAAGACATTTGGGGGTTTATGATAATTTCTTGGTCAAATCCTTCTTCCTTTTCATGAAAAGGAGCTCGTATTATACATAGATTGTCAATGTAAATAGGTGAGAAATTTTTCTCCCATTCTGCATTCCAATTTTCGTCTTCAATTTCTTTGTGATTAAAAGACACTTCTGTTTGGATATTTTCAAGTACTTTTTTCACTTTATCCTCAGAAAATTGAGGTTTCTGAATATAAGCTTCAACCCCAATCTCATTTTGCTCAAAACTCTCAAAATCAATCTGAGCAAGGTATGTAATCAATATTTCACTCCATGGAATAGGTTCTGATAATTCAAAATGACAATGGATATAATTCATATTAAAATGAGTTAATAATTTGAATAAATGAATCTACTTTTAGCGATGCTCCGCCAATTAATCCTCCATCAATATCAGGTTGATTAAATAATTCTTGTGCATTATCAGGCTTGCAACTTCCTCCATACAAGATTGAGATAGATTCAGAAACCTCTTTTCCGTATTTGTCCTGAACCAAATTACGGATGTATGCATGCATTTCTTGAGCCTGATTGCTCGAAGCGGTTTCACCAGTGCCAATCGCCCAAACTGGTTCGTAGGCAATTACCACTTTTTTCAGTTCATCTTCTTTCAGATGAAACAACCCTTCTTCTATTTGAGATTTTACCAAATCAAAATGATTCTCGTTTTTTCGGTCAGTTAATTCTTCTCCGCAACAATAAATGGGTTTCAATCCGTTTTCAATCAATCTATTTACTTTCTCTGCAAGTACCTCATTCGTTTCATTAAAGTAAGCTCTTCGCTCAGAATGACCTACCAAACAGTAATGTAAGTTCTCACTATCATAATCAAAATCTCTCAGCATAGTTGCCGAAATTTCACCCGTAAAAGCACCGTTATCATGTTGTGAGCAATTCTGAGCTCCAATTTTAATATCCCAATCTGGCATACTAATCATCGTATCCAAATAAATGGAAGCTGGCAAAATAATAATTTCAGCATCACTTTTTATATTATTTTTTTTTGAATTAAAATCTACGATGTATTGGATTACTTCCTCATCCAACAAGTTCATTTTCCAGTTTCCTGCTACTATTTTTTTTCTCATTTTTTCTTTAGTGATTAGTGAATAGGCATTAGCAAATAGATCTACTAATGGACTAAGTCAAAAGTTATTTTAAATTCTATTTATTCTTTTAAAAGTATCAATTTGGTTTTCAATGATTTCTATTGTTTTTTCATCTTTTAAATATCCTTCATCGTCCAACAAAGCATATACCTGAGACAACAATACTTTATTCCCCAAAACTTCCATTTTAATATGGTTCAGGACATGAGTAAAAGCATCTAACCCTCTTAAATTTCCCGCTCTTCCTGTTGCTACTCCAACCAAACAGGCACTTTTGTTATGAAAAAACTCTGGACTCATTCCATCAATAAATAATTTTAAAACTCCTGGGTAAGTTCCGTTATATTCTGGTATTGCAAAAACAAAATGTTTTATTGGCAATATAAATTTGTCAATTATTTGCTGAGTTCCCTCAGTCCTATTTCCATACATATCCTCCAATAAAAAAGAGGGATTGAGAGTGGATAAATCAAATATCTGACTTTCTAACCCTTTTTCATTTAAAATTCTTTGGTAAGATTTTGCAACATTCAATGAGTTACTTTTTAATCTATTTGTTCCTGCTATTATTGTTATCATTATTTTTCTTTATTAATATATTCATCCGAAAAATGACCTCTTTTCTTTTCTTGAGAAAATTTTTCTTTGTTATACGTTTTACTCTCTCCTTTTGGGATTGAAAGGCTTTTCCAATTTTCTTTTAAATGAATTTTTCCCAATAACACTATTTGTCCAACATGATAAGCATAATGGCAAAGTTGTCGATTAGTTGCTTCAGTAATTGTATGCCCTTGGTTTCTGATATAAATGATTTCTTCCATTTCATTAGGCTTCAAATCGCCTAATGTATTGAATAAACAATTCCATCCTTCTTCCCATTTCTTTAACAATTCTTCTTTGGATTTGATTACAATTTCAAATTCCATATCTCTATTTCTAAAGTTCTTTTCCCCATCGGTAGTCCTAAAATCCGTCCACCTTGATAGCATATTTCCCCACATGTGATTTACAATAACCGCCACAGAGTTTTCTAACTCAGAGTTTTGTTGGAGTAATTGCTCTTCACTTAATTGGGCAAATGTTTTATCTCCCAGCATTTTGTAATACTGAAATTGTTTGGTTGCACTTTGAAGGAATGAGTTCATAATTATTGATTATTTTTTAATTGGCAACTGGTCTCGATACATTTTGTTCATTAAAAAAAAGGAACAAAACACTCGAACTGACAGCATCACTTGATTGTCAGTTCGAGTGTTTTGAATTTGCGACAGCAAAATTCAAATAGTATCGAGAACTCACGTCTGTATCGCTCCCACATTATACCTCTCAGTTATTGGAGCATGATTAGCCGCTTCAATTCCCATCGAAATTACTTTTCGTGTTTCCAAAGGATCAATAATCGCATCAATCCATAACCTTGCGGCTGCATAATAAGGGTTTATTTGACTGTCGTATTTGTTCTTAATCTTATCAAAAATCTCTTTTTCTTTGGCTGCAGTTATTGTTTCTCCTTTCTTTTTTAAAGAAGCTACTTCTATTTGAACCAATACTTTTGCGGCTTGTGCTCCTCCCATCACTGCTATTTCAGCTGTTGGCCAGCCTACAATTAATCGTGGGTCGTAGGCTTTTCCACACATTGCGTAGTCTCCAGCTCCGTAGCTATTTCCCATTACAATAGTAAACTTTGGAACTACCGAATTACTCATAGCACTTACTAATTTTGCACCATCTTTAATAATCCCACCATGCTCCGATTTACTTCCTACCATGAATCCTGTCACATCTTTCAAAAACACCAAAGGAATTTTCTTTTGGTTGCAATTCATAATAAATCGAGCCGCTTTATCTGCTGAATCCGAATAAATTACTCCTCCAAACTGGACTCCAGTTTTCTTTGATTTTACAATTTTTCTTTGGTTAGCCACAATCCCGACTGCCCATCCATCAATTCGGGCATATCCCGTAACAATAGTTTGCCCGTAGTCAGATTTAAATTCATCAAAATCAGAGTTGTCGACCAATCGTCCAATTATATCTTTTACATCATATGGTTTGTTTCTTTCTTCTGGAAATAATCCATAAATTTCTTCTTCTTTTAATTTGGGTTTAACCGGTTCCTTTCTATCAAATCCTGCTTTGTCAAAATCACCAATTTTATCCACTAAATTTCTTATAGTCTGAAGGCAATCTTCGTCATCTTTGCTTTTATAATCACACACTCCAGAAATGGCTGTATGAGTTGTAGCTCCTCCAAGAGTTTCATTGTCAATGGATTCGCCTATTGCCGCTTTTACCAAATAACTTCCTGCAAGGAAAATTGATCCAGTTTTATCCACAATCAACGATTCGTCACTCATGATAGGTAAATATGCCCCACCAGCTACACAACTTCCCATCACAGCAGCAATTTGAATGATTCCCATCGAGCTCATTCGAGCATTGTTTCTAAATATTCTTCCAAAATGTTCTTTGTCTGGAAAAATTTCATCTTGCATGGGTAAGAAAACCCCCGCGCTATCTACCAAATAAATGATTGGCAATCGATTTTCCATTGCAATTTCCTGTGCTCTCAAGTTCTTTTTGGCTGCAATCGGGAACCAAGCACCAGCCTTTACTGTTGCGTCATTGGCAACAACAATACATTGTTTTCCTGAAACATACCCTATTTTGATTACTACACCTCCACTCGGACAACCCCCATACTCTTCGTACATTTTATCTGCAACAAAAGCTCCAATTTCTTGTCTTGGAGAATCTTTGTCCAGCAATAGCTCAATTCTTTCGCGAGCTGTTAGTTTTCCTTTTGCATGATGTTTATCAATACTTTTTTGTCCACCTCCCAATTTTATTTTGGCCAATTTCCTTTCCATTTTGGAAATTAACAATTTCATTGAGTCTTCGTTTTTATTAAATGTAAGGTCTTGTTTTTCCATTAATTATCTTAAAAAATTTGATGTGACAATTTTGCTTTTTCTTTGAGTTTTAAAAATACCTTTTTAATTGATATTTAGCAAATGGGATTCTCAATAAGAATGTCCAAAATCTTAACCCAAAATCATTATCTTGTATAAAAAACAGATTCATTATGAAATATATCTGTCAAGTTACCATAAACCGATCCTTGAATGAAGTTGCTGCCCTCTGGGAAAACGAATCTTACTTTCATAAATGGCAAGATGAATTCTCTTACATTGAACTAAAAGCTGGATTAAAAAACACGAAAGGTGCAATTTCAAAAATTGTATTTGATGGAGATAGAAAAATCATTCTGAAAGAAACTATTCTCAATTATAACATGCCCCATGAAAAGATTGGACTCTATGAACATACGCACATGATTAACACTCAACGTTCTACTTTTAAAGCTGTCGGTGAAAACAAAACTTTGTATAAAAGTGAAGTTGAATACACCAAATTCAATGGATTATTCATGAAGGTAATCGCAAAATTATTTCCAGGAAAATTCAAACAACAAAGTCAGAAGTGGATGGATCAGTTTAAGGCTTTTGCAGAGAGTCAGTGATTTGTCGCAGGAATGTCGTAAATAAGTCGCAACCATAAAGACTATAGATTTAGAATTCTTCGTTAGGTTTATGAAATAAAGAAACGCTCATGAATTCTATTAGTGAAAAAATAATCGAAACCAGAAAACTCAAAGGATATTCTCAAGAAGAATTAGCTTCATTGGCAAAAGTAAATTTGAGAACCATCCAGCGAATTGAAAATAATGAAAATGAACCTCGCGGAAAAACATTAAACTTAATTGCTGAGGCTTTGGGGTTGAATGTTGAAGAGCTGAATAAACCAAAAAATGAAAAAAGAGATATTCTAACTAAGATTATAAATTTATTTTTCTTACTTGTTTTGAATCTAATATTAGCTTTTACTTCAGGACTTTTAACTCTTGGAGCACCAGCTAAGTTGGAAATAAGAACAGGAGCATTTTTATTAAGTTTTTTCATTCCATTCTTTATAGTTTGGAAGACACAAAAATTGACCAGAACTCAAAGAATACTCAAATTTGGCAGTGGATACATTTTTTATTTAGTGAGTTCCTTATTTATTATTGGGTTTGTTTCAAGTTTTGTTTCTTGTCTTCTACCTTGCTTAATTATTAGCCTAATTACTTTATTTTATGGAAATGATATACTTAGAGTTTTGGAAAGTAAAAATGATTAATTTATTGAAAATTAAATGAATAAGATTTCTGATTTCTCGGAAATGACAATACACTTATTGAGTTAAAAACCTTATTCATCAGTCATTTCTTTGATACGGAAATAACTGTAGATAAATATAGAAATAACTATTACTATTGGCTCTATAATTTTAACTGTTTCCTTGTTTTTTGAATTCAACCTAAAAAACTCTATTAATTCTTCATTGGTGGAACTCCCGCAAATCATTGGAACTGCATCTATACTAAAATAATCAAACAGGAAATTAATACTAATACCTAAAATACAGACAAATAAAATATTAAACAGCATTACTTGAGTAAAGGAATATTTTAGAATTACTTTTTTTAAATACTTGGCAATAAAAATAATCTCTAAAAACAAAACTACAAGTCTTAAAAATGGAATGTAATCAAAATCAACAATCCAACCAACTAAAGCTTTTTGAAATAAGATGGTAATTATTAAACTCCAACAATGAACTGCGATAATAAATAAAATCCCATACAAAATAGAATAAAACGATATAGTCAACTCTTTCTTCATCACTTCAAAATCTTCCCAAAAGTTTTAAAAATTAACCAAATATCTCCAAAAAAACTTTGATTTTCTATGTATTGAAGATTCATAGCTAGCTTTTTTGGCATTATTGATTTCACGTATTCTTCTTCAGGGTTTTCT
>JBMYYT010000025.1:0-16357 GCA_049609665.1 Flavobacteriales bacterium
AGAACCGTCATCATACGTTCTAGTTTACCGCCTGACTGAGACAAAGCCAGAATAGTATTTTCGAAAGTAGGGTGTTCTTTTGAATTGATGATAGCATCCACTTCTTCTCTTGTCCAACTCAATCTCAATGAGTTTTGAGACATTTCCAATCCAGAAGTTGCAACACCTCCAGCATTAGATGCTTTTCCTGGTGCAAATAAAATTTTAGCTTCTTCAAAAGCTGCTACACCTTCTGGTGTAGTTGGCATATTTGCTCCTTCAGCAACACAAATTGCTCCGTTAGAAACTAATGTTTTTGCTTCTTCACCGTTCAATTCGTTTTGAGTTGCACAGGGTAATGCAATATCCACTTTTGTTCCCCAAGGTCTTTTTCCTTCGTGGAATTCTGCTCCAAATTTATCAGCATATTCTTTAATTCTTCCTCTTCTTACATTTTTCAACTCCATAACGAAAGCTAATTTCTCCCCATCTATTCCGTTAGCGTCATAAATGTATCCTGAAGAATCTGAAAGAGTTACTACTTTTGCTCCAAGCTCAGTTGCTTTTTCGCAAGCGTATTGTGCTACGTTTCCAGAACCAGAAATCGCTACGGTTTTTCCATCAAATGAATTGTTGTTTGCTTTCAACATTTCTTGAGCAAAATATACACATCCGTATCCTGTAGCTTCAGGACGAATCAAACTTCCTCCCCATTCTCTTCCTTTACCAGTTAATACACCAGTAAATTCATTTCTTAATCTTTTGTATTGTCCAAACATATATCCGATTTCTCTTCCTCCTACACCTATATCTCCCGCTGGCACATCCGTGTCTGGGCCAATGTGACGAGAAAGCTCAGTCATAAAACTTTGACAAAACTTCATCACTTCGTTGTCTGATTTCCCTTTTGGGTTAAAATCAGAACCTCCTTTTCCACCTCCCATTGGAAGTGTAGTCAAACTGTTTTTGAAAACTTGCTCAAATGCCAAGAATTTCAAAATACTCAAATTTACAGAAGGATGAAAACGCAAACCACCTTTGTAAGGTCCAATTGCACTATTCATTTCAATTCTATAACCTCTGTTTATTTGCACTTCTCCGCTATCATCTAACCATGGAACTCTGAACATCAAAACCCTTTCTGGGTTTACCATTCTTTCCAAAATTTTAGCTTTTTTGTATTTAGGATTTTCCTCAATGTAAGGAATTACAGTCTCTGCAACCTCTAATACTGCTTGCAAAAATTCTGGCTCTTCTGGAACGATTCCGTTCACATAATTCATAAACTCATCAATCTGAGCTTGATACTTTGATGCTGACATTTTTTATAAATTTAGATTTGGTAAACAAAGTTAAGACAATTAGAAGTATTTCCATAACACTTTTTTGTTTGGGAGTCTGTTTTTTGTTTTGTAATTGATTTACACCTATTTTTGTATCGAAAAAATTCCACAAAAACATGTTCAATTCAATTCTGTTACAAGCCAGTATGACTTCTGTTCATGTCCAATTTGACACAAAAGCTTCTGTTCCTTTTTATGTGTTCTTATTAGTTGCTCTTTTTCTTATTTATATCAAGCTGAATAAGCCTAACTATTTTAGGTATTTATTTGAAAACACTGTTAAAGACTCCGAAAAATTAGACTCTTCATCTCAAATAACCCCAGGAAACATTAGTGGAGTTTTTCTTCAAATTTCTTTTTTACTATTAATTTCATTGGCATTTTGGCAATTGCCCTATTTTATTGAGAAAAAAACCTGGTCAAATTTCTTTTTTGTGTTAGCAGGGGTTTCTGTTTTTTATTTGGTTCAGTCAGTAGGTTTTTACTTGTTTAGTTTTATTATCAAATCTGGCGACAATCATTTTCCAACTCACAGACTCTCTCAAAATGAAATAGTTACACTGTTTTTATTCCTAAGTTTGATTTTAGCTTTTTATTTACCATTTCATATTTCTGGATTAATTGTTCTAATATTAATCATTGGAATATTATTTAATTTAGTTAGGGTAAGCACCTATTTAACTACTAATATTTCTACGTTTCATATTATTTTGTACCTTTGCACACTGGAAATTATACCTGTGCTATTTTTAATAAAATTTTTTACAGCGAAATAATATGAGTTCAACAACAATAGATAGAAAAGTGAGTAGTATTCTTATCTCACAACCTAAGCCCGAAGAGGGACAAAAATCACCTTATTTTGATTTGGCCCAAGAGAGAAAGATTAAAGTTGATTTTCGTCACTTTATCCATGTTGAAGGCATACCAGGTCAAGAGTTCAGACAAAACAGAGTGGAGCTCAAAGATCATACAGCTATTATAATGACTAGCAAAAGCGCTATCGATCATTATTTCAGAATGGCTGAAGAGATGAGATTTGAGGTGCCTGACACGATGAAGTATTTCTGTACAAACGAAAGTGTGGCAAAATACCTTCAAAAATATATTGTCTACAGAAAAAGGAAAATCAGTTTTGGAAAAGCTAGATTTAATGATTTGCTTCCGCTTATTTTAAAGAATAAATCGGAAAAATTCTTACTTCCTTTATCGGCTCAACACAATGGTAACGTTTCAGTTATTTTGAAAAACAATGAGATTAACTTTTCAGAAGCTATAATGTACAAAACAGTTATTTCTGATTTATCGGATTTATCGGATGTGAATTATGACATGCTTGTTTTCTTTAGTCCTTCAGGGATTGAGTCATTGTACCATAACTTTCCAGATTTTAAACAAAACAAAACGCGAATTGCTGTTTGGGGAAAATCTACTGAAGAGGCCGTGAAGAAAAAAGGCTTAAACATTGATGTTTATGCCCCTATGCCAAAAGTTCCATCGATGAAAAAAGCGATTGAGAACTATATGGATGGAAAGTAATATCAGAGAAACTATAGAGTAAGAAAACTCTGTAATCCGTACTTTTAATTTAACACTTAAGGATGAATAATAAATTTTGTAAAGAAGAAAGACTTTGCAATAAAGTCCTTATAGAATCACTTTTCAATCAAAAAAAAGGAATAAAATTCACAGAATTTCCTTTTATGGTGGTTGCCAAAGAGGTTGAAATTAAAAGTAAATTTCCTGCTCAAGTTATGTTTAGCGTGAGTAAAAGGAGAATCAAGCTTGCAGTTAACAGAAACCTTATTAAAAGAAGAAGTAAAGAAGCTTACAGGCTTAATAAGGAATCTTTTTATAATGCATTGAATCAACAAAAAAAGCAATTAATTCTTTGCTTTATTTATCTGGATAACAAACCTGTTTCATATCAATCGATAGAAGAAAAAATAATTGTACTTTTAAGTCGTTTAAGCAAGGAGTAATGTTGCAAATCCTCTCATATCCATTGATTATTTTGGTTCGTATTTATCAATACGGGATATCACCGCTGCTTCCTACAACTTGTAGATATACGCCAAGTTGCTCTGTATATACAGTTGATGCTTTAAAAAAATATGGACCCATAAAAGGAACTTGGCTGGGAGTAAAACGAATTTTTTCTTGTCATCCTTGGGGAGGGCACGGACATGATCCAGTTCCTTAAAATTAAATTATTATGATAAAAAAAACCTATTTATTTATTTCACTTATTGCCTTTACAAGTTTTTCATTTTCTCAAGATGAAAACAATGAAGAGTATTTTGAAATTTCTAAAAACCTGACAATCTTCAGTGAAGTGTACAAAAATGTAAACATGTATTTTGTGGACGAAACTAATCCCGGGGAATTGATGAAAACGGGGATTGACGCAATGCTGAAATCATTAGACCCCTATACTAATTACATTCCAGAATCCAACATTGAGGATTATAGAATGATGCAAAGCGGACAGTATGGTGGTATAGGTTCTTTAATTCAAAAAAAGGATGATTATGTGATGATAACCAATCCGCTTGAAAATTTCCCTGCTCAAAAAGCTGGATTAAGACCAGGAGATAAAATTATTGAGATAGATGGAAAATCAATCAAGGGTAAATCTTCTAGCGAGGTGAGTGAATTACTGAAAGGAGCAAAAGGAACGGATGTAAATTTAAAAATTGAAAGACCAAGAGAAAAAGCGCCATTAACAATTAAAGTAACGAGAGAATTAATTAAAGTTCCAACAGTTCCTTACTCAAATATGGTAAGTGAAAAGGTAGGTTATATAAAATTAACCCAGTTTATGGGTACTTCAAGTAGTGAAGTGGCTTCAGCATTTAAAAAATTAAGAGATTCCAATAACATGGAAGCTTTGATATTGGACTTAAGAGGAAATCCCGGGGGATTGTTGAATGAGGCGGTTAATATTGTAAACTTTTTTGTTCCAAAAGGAACGAAAATTGTAGAGACCAAAGGAAGGTTAAAAGAGAATAGTTTTGTTTACTATGCAAGAAAAAAACCATTGGATTTAAAAATTCCGATTGTTGTTTTGATTGATAAAGGCTCAGCTTCTGCATCGGAGATTGTGTCCGGTTCATTGCAAGATTTGGATAGGGCATTGGTTATTGGAAATCAGTCTTTTGGAAAAGGTCTGGTTCAACAACAAAAAACAATGGACTATAATTCCATCATAAAAATTACGATTGCCAAATACTACACTCCAAGCGGAAGATGTATTCAAAGGTTGGATTACAGCAACAGAAACACGACTGGGAAAGGGACAAACATTTCTGACTCTTTGGTTCATAGTTTTACAACAAAGAACGGAAGACCTGTAACTGATGGTAGGGGAGTCACTCCTGAAATTGAAGTTAAAATCAAAAACATAACGCCAATTAGTAGCGCTTTATATAGAGAAAACATCTTCTTTGATTTTGCCACTCAATATTTTTATGATAATCCAAAAATAACCACTGCCGATAATTTTAAACTTTCGGATGCGGACTATGATAAGTTTGTTCAATTTGCTTTAAAACAAGATTTTAAATATTCTACAGGTTCGGAAATAGCTCTTGAAAGATTAAAAAAAGTTGCTGAGGGTGAACAATATTATGACTATGCAAAAGCAGAGTACGATGCTCTTGTAGAAAAATTATCACCAAATAAGGATAGGGATTTAAAAAAGTTTAAAACTGAAATAAAGGAGTTACTTGAGAATGAAATTGTAGGAAGGTATTATTTTCAAAACGGGCAAAAAGCACATGACCTAAAAAGTGATGATTATGTTTTGAAATCTATTGAAATGTTAACTAATCTCAACGAGTACAAAACAATCCTATCCAATCAAAAATAAGTTTTATTGATGAATAAAATTAAGAAGTTTGTGTCCTTTATAACAGGGTATTGGACTCATGTGTTTTGCTTGAGTTTGATTGTTATTGGAATGCCTTTTTCTAAATTTTTGATGAGCTTAGGAACAATTGCTTTAATCACAAATTGGTTCTTGGAGGGAAATGTGAAAGAGAAATTCAGTGTTTTTTTTAACAATAAAATTGCTGTAATTTCAACAGGGGTGTTTTTTATTTTTGTGATAGGCTTGATACATACGCAGAATTTTGAATATGGCATTAAAGACTTAAGAATTAAACTCCCTTTATTAGCATTTCCTATAGTTTTTAGTTCAACCCATCGCTTAAAAAAAAATCATTATTTTTTAATAGTTAAGTTTTTTGTTTTAGCGGTAATAGCGAGTTCTCTCTATGGATTTTTAGTATACAACGATCTTGTTCCTGCAAAAAAGCAAGTAACTGAATTGAGAGATATTTCTCAGTTTATATCTCACATCAGGCTTTCTTTAATGATAGTTCTTTCTTTGTTTTTGATTCCAAAACTTTTTAATCAGACTATTTATCAAAAAACATTTGGGTTACTCTCGGGATTGTTTTTATTATATTTTCTTTCGTTTATGGAATCTGCAACAGGTTTGGCAATAGGTCTTATAACCTTATTTTTAGCCTCTTTATACTATCTTTTTAAGAAAAAGAGTTGGTATGGTTTCGTTATGCTTACGCCAATTGTAATTGGAGGGATATTTGTTTTTGTGAATTTATATTCTACCTATAATTCCGTTAAAATTGATACTTCAAAGATGGATTTGGTTACAAAATCGGGCAATCCTTATATTCAAGATTATCCTTATCAGTTTTTTGATAATGGAAATTATGCGCAAGATTATGTGAATTTGGAGGAGTTGGGGGTTGCTTGGCAAAAACGTTCTAAAGTTCCCTTTAATGGCAATGAAACAATAAAAGGATGTAAGTTTATTTTGATACGTTACTTGACTTCTAAAGGATTGAGAAAAGACAAAGAAGGAGTGGAGGCTTTAACTGAAAATGATATCGAGAATATTGAAAATGGAATTCCAAACTATTTACATGCCAGCAAGAATATGTTGGCTCGTTTGCACTTATTGATGTTTGAAATTGACGGGCATCTTAAAGGAGTAAATGCGAATGGGAACTCTCTTGCCCAGCGTTTGGAATATTGGAGAATTAGTAATGAAATTATTCAAAAAAAGCCAATTTTCGGTTACGGAACAGGAGATTTAGCGGATGTTTTTAAAGAGAAATATGCTTTAATTGATAATGGATTAAAAGAGAAATACCAATTGAGGTCGCACAATCAATACCTTTCGGTTACAATTGCTTTAGGAGTGTTTGGATTGATTTTTTTCTTGTTCTTTATAGTCTATCCAGTTGGTTTCGCTTTCAGGCAAAGAAACTATTTTTATTTAATTTGCTTATGCATCTCATTACTTTCCTTCTTTTCTGAGGATACTCTAGAGACTCAAGACGGGGTGTTTTTCTTTGCTTTTTTATCTTTCTTTTTCCTTTTTAGTTCTCAAAATAGGTACTTAAAAAGCGTTGATTAATGATAAATTCTTAACGTATTATTACCAGAATTAAAAGAAGTATTATATCCTTTTAAAGGAAAAGTTGCTGGACCATTGGTTACAGATCCATCAAAAATATTGTAAGTACTTCCATCACAACTGCACTCAATAGTAATGTTATCAGATGCTACCGAAGCTTTCCCGCATGAGTTGTCTTCGTTGTGGGTGCAATTTCTATCAAAAGCTATAAACTCATCTGTACCTCTTCTGTATACTATGATTCCTTTGAGTCCGCCATTTACATAAGCCCAACCTCCTGGCGCTGCCAAGCTATTGTATTGAACCAAAGTAATATTAATGTAAGTATCGACTGGAGGATAGAAGGCTCTTGCATCATCTTTTTTGCAATTAAATATTAATAATAGCAAAAACAAACTATAGGTTATTTTAAAGATAGCTTTCATATTCTGTTCAACATTTTATTGACGTATTTATTGTTTTTACTAATTTAAAAAAAACAAATCAGCTAATGAGTCGGTTTTAAACTCTTTGTCCAACAGATTTATGATTTTGTTTCCGTTAGAATAATTTTTATAAATTAAATTATTGACAATGTTGCTGTAATTTAATTGATAAAAACGATATACTGAAGGAGTAGCATATTCAAAACAATAGGTTGGACTGTAGGTATTATACCCTTGTTCATTAGGACCTGACTCGTTCGATCTTTTGTCTGAAACTAATTTTGAAAATTGATAAAAATTAAGGCTATCAATTAAATTCTTCCAGCCATTAATAGGTTCTATTAGAGAAGTATTTTGTTTTGTTATTGTTTCAACATATTTATAAGGCCTAAAATCAACCTTCATGTGTGTCACTTTGCCAACCCAAATTGAATCTGTTTTTACGATTTCCACTAACCCATGGTTTTGCCCTTTTGTTCTTCCTTGTGAAGTTACCCACATCCTAAAAACTAAATCTTGCGAACCAGTTTCTGGGGAGATAAGATTTAATTGTTTTTCTTTTTGTTTACTCCAGTGCCAATAAACATAAGGAGTTTCTCCATCATATTTTGGTATGTCAATTTTCTTTTCACTTTCAGGAATTTTTGTTACCCATGCCTTCCTTTTTTTATTTGTCGTAAAAAGAATACATCCTTGAATTATAACAACCAAAATTAATATTGGTACTAACCTTAAGCTCATGATTACTTTTTGGTAAAACTATTTTGATACAACTCAATCCATTGTTGAGGAGTAAATTTACGCATTAGCTCAGCTATCAAATCATAAGGAATATCTTCCATTTTCTTGAATCGCACACAGCTTTTCCCCATATCCAATTTGTATTTGCATCTCTTTCCGTATTCCTCAACAAACCAATCGTAGATTTCTTTATCCGCATAAACTCCCATGTGGTAAAGTGCAATAAAATTTTTTTGATTGGCGATACTTACAAAGGGTAAAGGCAATTTAGGATCACAGTGATATCCATCTGGAAAAATAGAATGAGGCACATAAAAAGCAGGCATTCCGTAGCCTATTCCTTCCTCAAACCCCTCAGGAATGTTTTCTAAAATAGTATTTCGCAAGGTATCAAAAGGAACTTGTCTTTCCTCAGGAATTGCATTTAGGTATTCTTGAACTGTGGTTGGTTTTGTTGGCATTGTAGACTTTATATTAGAAAGTCAAATATAATAAAAATTAGTTTTTCTTCTTTTGCAGTTCGAAAGCCATCCAATTGAAAGTGGTTTTTAAAATATAAAACAACAAGAAAAATGTGATTATTTGACCGAGAATTGCAAGAATAGTTCCACCGAAAAGCGAACCTACAAAACCAATAAAATGACCTGGGATAAAAAAAGACGACTTCCATAATGCTAAAGTTGATTCGTCAGCCAGAGGGACTTTAAATAAAACATAAGTCGATAACCCACAATAAACTATTGTTATAATAAAAGCTATAATTGTCACTTTCTTCATATCCAAATATAACCAAAAAACCCTCTGAATAATCTATTCAAAGGGTTTTAAAAACTAATCACTTTTCACTAATTACTAATCACTCAATTAAGCTTCTTCCATTTCATATTCCTCAATACCTGGACAAGAACAAATCAAATTCCTATCCCCATATCCTTGATCTACTCTTGATACATGTGCCCAGAACTTAAACTCATTTAAATAAGGCAAAGGCATAATCGCTTGTTTCTTTGGATAAGCAAATGGCCAATTATCCTCCATTACATCTGCCAAGATGTGAGGAGCATTTTTCAATAAATTATTTTCCTTATCGTAAACTCCTTCTTCAACTTCTCTTATCTCGTTACGAATTGCAATCATTGCATCACAAAACCTATCCAATTCTGCTTTCGATTCACTTTCTGTTGGCTCTACCATTAAGGTGCTTGCAACTGGGAAAGATACTGTTGGAGCATGGAATCCATAATCAATTAATCGTTTTGCAATATCTGCTACCTCGATTCCTGTTTCAGTTTTAAAATCTCTACAATCTAAAATCATTTCGTGGGCAACAGTATTGTTTTCCCCTTGATACAAAATATCGTAGTCATTTCTCAGTCTGGCTTTGATGTAATTTGCATTCAAAATTGCATGCTCAGTAGATTTTCTTATTCCTTCCTCTCCCAACATTTTAATGTATCCGTAAGAAATCAATAAAATCAAAGCACTACCAAATGGTGCTCCTGAGATAGATGTAATTGCCTGTTCTCCCCCAGTTTTTACCAATGGATTTCCTGGAAGAAAAGGAGTTAACTGCTTTGCCACTCCAATGGGTCCAACTCCAGGTCCACCCCCTCCGTGAGGGATTGCAAAAGTCTTGTGTAAATTCAAATGACATACATCTGCTCCAATATTTCCTGGAGAAGTTAATCCCACTTGAGCATTCATGTTAGCCCCGTCCATATAAACTTGACCACCGTGTTTGTGGATTAAATCAGTAATTTCTATGATCGATGCTTCAAAAACTCCGTGAGTAGATGGGTACGTAATCATAGCTCCTGCTATGTTTTCGCTGTGTTTTTCTACATTTATTCTTAAATCTTCAACGTCAATATTTCCTTTTTCGTCACATTTAGTCACCACTACTTTCATTCCAGCCATCACCGCACTTGCAGGATTTGTTCCGTGAGCCGAAGCTGGAATAATCATAATATTTCTATTGAAATCTCCTCTGCTTTCGTGATAAGCTCTAATTACCATCAATCCAGCATATTCGCCTTGAGCTCCTGAGTTAGGCTGCATTGAGACTTTATCAAATCCAGTTATTTCGGATAACATTTCGTCCAGCTCATTAATTATTTGGTGATATCCTTCAGCTTGATTAGTTGGAACATAAGGATGAATATTAGCAAATTCTGGCCATGTAATTGGCATTAATTCACTTGCAGAATTTAATTTCATTGTACAAGAACCCAGTGAAATCATTGAGTGGGTCAAAGACATATCTCTATTTTCCAACTTCTTGATGTAACGCATCATATCTGTTTCAGTGTGGTACATATTGAAAACAGGATGTGTTAAATAGTCTGAAGTTCGCTTGAATTTATCTTCAAAAGTAATTGCTTCATCGGCTCCTTCATCTTCGATGGCCAACACAGAATCAGAGTTAGCATTTGCATAGGCAAAAACTTCTAAAATTGAATTTAAATCCTCAATTCGTGTAGTTTCATCTAAACTGATTTTCAATGTATTTGAATCCTTATAAAAGAAGTTCATCTCATTCTTTAGAGCTTCTTCTTTTATTTTTTCTAAATTGTCTGTTTTGATAGTAATAGTATCAAAGAAATTGACCGTTTTCACTTCAACATTCAATAAGTTAAGACCTTCAACTAACCACGAAGTCATGGAATGTACGTTTGTTGCTATTCTTTTAATTCCTTCTTGACCGTGGTATACCGCATACATCGCAGCCATGTTCGCCAACAAAGCTTGAGCTGTACAGATATTTGAAGTAGCTTTTTCTCTTCGGATATGTTGTTCACGTGTTTGCAAAGCCATTCTCAATGCATTATTCCCGTGTCTATCTTTAGAAACTCCAATAATTCTTCCTGGAAGGTTTCTTTTGTATTCTTCGCTGGTTGCAAAGTAGGCTGCATGAGGACCACCAAATCCCATTGGCACACCAAATCGTTGTGTATTTCCTACTACAACATCTGCTCCCCATTCTCCTGGAGGAGTTAATAATGCTAAACTCAAAATGTCAGCAGCAACTACTAATTTTGCTCTATGTTCGTGAAGTTGGTTGGCTAAATTTCCGTATTCATGAATCTCACCATTTGCAGCTGGGTACTGAACTAAAGCTCCAAAATATTCTGCTGTTGGAGTAAATTCTTTGTGATTTCCTATTACTAATTCAACACCAAATCCTTTTGCTCTTGTTCTTACAACATCAATCGTTTGTGGAAAACATTCTTCGGAAACAAAGAATTTAATTACATTTCCTTTGACTTGATCTCTTTTTCTTGTGTTGAACAACATTGCCATTGCTTCAGCTGCAGCTGTTGATTCATCTAACAAAGATGCATTAGCGATTTCCATTCCTGTCAAATCGCTTACCATTGTTTGGAAATTCAATAAAGATTCCAATCTACCTTGTGCAATTTCTGCTTGATAAGGAGTATAAGCCGTGTACCAACCTGGGTTTTCTAACACATTTCTTTGAACAACTGGAGGAACAATTGTGTTGTAATATCCCATACCGATGTAGGACTTATATACTTTGTTCTTTTCTCCAATTTCCTTAACAACATTCAAAAATTCAAATTCTGATAGTGCTTCAGGAATGTTGAGCTTGTTTTTTAACCTAATTCCTTCGGGAATTGTTAAGTCAATTAATTTGTCCAGAGAATCAATACCAATTTCTTTTAGCATTAATTCTTTATCGTTACCTAAAGTACCGATGTGTCGGGTTTCGAACAATTCTTTATTCATGTAAAGTGCGTGTTTGGAACAACATTTATTTAAGGCACAAAAATAATCGAATTTTAGTAAAAAAGCATTAAAATAAATGAGAAATTCAAATGATACGGTTTGCGAAAATACGTAACCTTTTTTAAGTGTATTTTTTTTAAAATTTCATGAAAACCAATAGCTAAGTTTAAGCGTATGTTTTGTGCAATCAATTCAGTCCATCATGAAAACAAAAATTACTTTAACTCTATTAACCGCTTTATTAATAATACTTTCAATTCAATCGAACCAATTATCTGCTAATTCTGGCGGTTCAATAGGTGGATTTTCAAGTTCAGCTGGGAATTCTGGAAATTCTTGTGGTCAAGGAGGGTGTCATGGCGGAGGACATACAATTCTGAATGGAATTTTATCAACCAATATTCCTGCTTCTGGATATACTCCTGGCATGACATACAGGATTAATGTTTCCGGAAATTCGGGAACTGGAGTAAAATTTGGGTTTGAATTAGCTGCTGAAAACTCTTCAAATTCATCAACAGGAACTTTGATGCCTGCTTCTGGAGGTTCAAAGGAACAAATACTTTCAAGTGGAAATGCAACACATACATCAACTGGGAATACAGGTGCTTCAGGAAATTTCGCATGGCAATTAGATTGGACGGCTCCTTCTGCTGGAACTGGGAATGTAAGATTTTCCGCATCAATTTTGGTAGCTGATAATAATGGAACTAATTCAGGAGATATGGTGATTATTGACAGTACAACAGTGAGTGAATTATCAACCACTTCAATTTCCAAAATTGATTCGGATAACACAAAACTCTATCCAAACCCAATGGAAAATAAGTTAAATATTTACTCAAAAATTTCTTCTCTAAACAAGCTTATCATTCTGAATGTGGAAGGGAAAATAATAGTTGAAACTTCAATTGAATCCGTGGACCAGATTGATGTTTCACATCTTACTAAAGGAATTTATTTTGTTGTAGTTTCAAACAACCTTACCCGATTTACCAAGAAAATCATAAAATTATAATTTGTTATAAACAAAATTTATAGTCAGTAAAATTTAACATAAAAATATATAAAACAAATATTTATAGAGTTTTGTTATTTAATTTAATGTCATTTTTTGTATAACTCTTTCTTTATTGTTAGCTCAATTATGCCCAAATTTGATTTCAAGTTTAAAAACAGAGACTATGAATCAAGTAAAAACAGCATTAGAAAAATTAAGTTTTTCAAGAAAGGATAATCCTTTGAAATATATAACTGGGAAAGCAAAAATTAAAAGTGAGACTAATTTTAAAGGAAATATTGAAAATTTTATTGGAATGGCTCAAATTCCAATTGGATTAGCTGGCCCAATATTAGTAAATGGCTCTTCGGTAAGTAATGAATATAATATTCCGCTTGCAACTACTGAGGGAGCATTAGTTGCTTCATACAGCAGAGGAATGAAAGCATGTAATTTGAGTGGAGGTGTAACTTCTATTTGCCTGAGAGATGTAATCCAACGAAGTCCTTTTTTCAAATTCGATACACTTTCAACCGTTCAAAATTTTGTAAAATGGGTGGATAATCAATTTTACAAATTTGTGGAGATTGTAACCAAGGCAAGCAGATATGCTAAGCTGCTCAAAGTATCGCCAAATATTGAAGGGAACTCAGTAATTTTAACCTTTGATTATACCACGGGAGATGCCGCAGGGCAAAATATGGTTACTATTTGTACGCATCAAATTTGTCAATTTATCTTAGAAAAATACAAGCAAAATCCAACGGATTGGTATATCGAGAGTAATTATTCGGGAGATAAAAAGGCAACAGCACTTTCTTTTTCAAACGGAAGGGGTAAAAAAGTAACAGCCGAAGTAACCATTCCAAAAGACGTGGTAGAGGGTGTACTAAAAAGTTCACCAAAAAAGATTGTTGAATATTGGAAATCCTCAACTTTGGCGGTTGTTCAAAGTGGTGCAATTGGAGCCCAAGGGCATGTTGCCAATGCACTGACTGCTATGTTTATAGCTTGTGGTCAAGATGTGGCTTGTGTTGCAGAGTCTTCTACTGGAATTACAAGAATGGAGTTAACTCAAGAAGGAAATTTGTATGTAGCGGTTACTCTACCTTCCTTAGTAGTTGGGACTGCAGGAGGAGGAACAGGTCTCCCAACCCAAAAAGAATGTTTGGAAATGATGAATTGTTATGGGGCAGGAAAAGCAGTAAAATTTGCTGAAATATGTTGTGCTGTTGCTTTGGCTGGAGAGATTTCAATTGCTGCAGCCATGAGTGCCGATCATTTTGCATCAGCTCACCAAAATTTAGGAAGAAAGTAATGAGCAATACAGATTTAAATAACGCCTCTTTTTTCAGAAGGTTTTATCAGTACCAAAAGGAAAGATTTCCATTCTTAGCTCACGGATTATTGATTACTTCTTTTACATTTTCAGCTATTTCTTATTCCAGAATTAGTCGTGGTGTTGAGGGATTTATCAATTTCCAGGATTTTGGGATTGGGGTTTTTATTACATTATCTTTTTTCTTTTTGGTAAGGATTTTTGATGAATTTAAAGACAAGGAAGAGGATGCTCGTTACAGGAAATATTTACCTGTTCCAAGAGGACTAATTTCTTTGAAAGAATTAAAAATTGTTGGATGGGGGGTTGGATTGTCCCAGATTCTTGTCATAGGATTTTTTCAACCTCAAATGATTTATTTATATGCAATTGTTTTACTCTATCTGCTGTTAATGGGAGTGGAGTTTTTTGTGCCTAAGTGGCTCAAAAAAAGACATTTATTATACATTGTTTCGCATATGATTATCATTCCATTGATTGACTTTTATGCCAGTGGATTAGATTGGCTATTAGAAGATAGTGTTTTGCATATTGGTTTGATTTGGTTTTTTCTGGTTTCCTATTTTAATGGGTTTGTATTGGAATTTGGACGAAAAATAAGAACTCCAGAAACGGAGGAAGAGGGAATAACTTCTTATACAAAATTGTACGGAACCAAAGAAGGAGTATGGGCTTGGATTGCGCTAATGTTCCTTACTTTGCTATTAGCAATAGGAGCATCTTTGTATGCTAATTATGGAATAATTTCAGTGGTTATTTTAGGAAGTCTTTTTGTACTATGTTCACTTCCTGGATGGTTGTTTATAAAAAAACCAACCTCAAAAATTAGTAAGTTAATTGAGTATTCATCAGGATTGTGGACTCTTATTATGTATTTTTCTTTGGGAGGAATTCCTATGCTTAAAGCGATGTTTTAATGAAAGTATTGACCTATATATCAGACAAGAAAAACCATAAAGGGATTGGTGGAAAGGCAAAGAATCTGGCAAAATTGCAAGATATGGGGATGAATGTTCCCAAATGGGCAGTAATTCCTGCGGAGTTTTCAAATCAAGAGCTTGATTCAAGATTAATCGAAGATTTAAAATATTTTTTTGGGTCAAAGTATAATACTAAATTTTATTCAGTAAGATCTTCTGGATTGGATGAAGATGGAGCGGAATTTTCTTTCGCTGGACAATTCGAAACTTACCTTTATGTTCCATTTTCAGAGTTAAATGAAAAAGTTAAACTCTGTGTTCAATCTGCTCAATCTGATAGGGTAAAAGCATATCGAAAAGAAAATGATTTATCTGATTCGAAAGGAATTGGAGTCATTATTCAAGAAATGGTAAATGCCGAAGTTTCAGGAGTAGCTTTTGGAATTAATCCAACAACTGGAGTTCCAAATAGCAAAGTAATTTCTTCGGTTTATGGATTGGGAGAAGGTTTAGTTTCGGGAGAACTGGATGGAGACACTTTTGAAATAAATGGAAACGAAATAAAGTCAAAAATTGCTCAAAAAAGCCGTTTTTTTACCAAAAATGGCAATAAAAGTGGGATTTCAATCGAAAAAGTTGAAAAAAATAAAATTGATAAACCTTCGCTTTCAGATGTCCAAATAAAGGAAATAGAAGCTGTTTTAAACCAATTGAAAAACAAAATCGGCTCTCCCCAAGACATTGAATTCGCTTACGAAAACAATAAATTATTTTTATTGCAAACTCGACCTATTACCGCAATTGCAAATCAAGGGAAAGGAGAATACACAGTTTGGGATAACAGTAATATCATTGAGTCTTATCCTGGAATTACTACTCCATTAACGTTCTCATTCATTATCAAAATGTATGAAATGGTTTATCGTCAATTTGTTGGAATGATGGGGGTTGAGAAAAAATCCATTGAGGCTAATTCATCAATTTTTGAAAACACATTAGGACTCGTAAAAGGGAGAGTATATTATAACTTATTGAATTGGTATAAAATGTTGGCAATGGTCCCAGGTTATTCAATCAATGCTGAGAACATGGAAAGGATGATGGGTGTGAAAGAGAAATTTGAATTGGAAAAGGATTATACCATGAGTAAATCCAAGGCAAAATTTCGAACTGGAATTATGATTTTTAAAATGGCTTGGCTTCATATTAATCTGCCTCGTGAGAGAAGAAAATTTCAATCGTATTTAAACAAAGTAATTACTGATTATCAGGCAATAGATCTTGATAAGTTATCATCAGATGAGATTATAATCAAGTATAATGAGTTTGAAAACAAGTTGTTGCTAAAGTGGAAAGCACCTTTAACAAATGATTTTTTTGCAATGATTTGGTTTGGAATGTTGGAAAAACAAGC
>JBMYYT010000025.1:16367-16601 GCA_049609665.1 Flavobacteriales bacterium
GCTCAGAAACATTTTCCAGATGAACCCAATATTCATAATGATTTATTGTGCGGAAGTCAAGATATAATTTCGGTTGAACCTATACATAGAACCATTGCAATTTGCGAGAGAATTAAAGAGAATCAAGACGCATTGGAATTATTTGAGAATAATGAAAAAGAAGAGGTATGGGAAGGGTTGGTAGCAGGGAAATTTCCTGAAGTCAAAACATTAATTCAAGAATACATTACTCAA
>JBMYYT010000026.1:0-16595 GCA_049609665.1 Flavobacteriales bacterium
ATAATGGAATTTGGTTAATTTTAATTGCTACATTACTCGATTTCTTAGATGGATTTGCTGCAAGAGTTTTAAAAGTTCAGTCTGAAATTGGAGCACAATTAGACTCTCTCGCTGACATGGTTACTTTCGGTTTAGCTCCTGGCTTTCTATTCTTAGCAATAAGCTCAGTTATGTTTCCAGAATACGGAGTACTTAAGTTTTTATTTATTTTAATTCCAATTTTTTCAGCACTTCGTTTGGCTAAATTTAATGTTGATGTTGAACAAACTGATTATTTTAAAGGGCTGGCAACTCCAGCAAATGCAATTTTTTGGATTGGAATTTATTTTATAGTAGAATATCCTCCATTTTATCAGATAGCAAATATCATACTAATTTTCTTTGTCTTTATGATGTCATTACTTATGGTCTCCAACCTAAGAATGTTCTCATTAAAATTAAAAAACCTTAAACTTGAAGGAGATAACATTTACAGATTAATATTAATACTTGGAGCAGTGATTTTAACAATTACCTTTGGGTTGTTTACAAATATATTGGCTGCTATTCCATTTATTATTCTAATGTATATACTTTTGTCCATACATTATCATTACACCACCAGAAAAACAAATTAAACATGAATTACAAAGCTGAAATTGATATTATGCCTCTTGAGGCAATTCTTGACCCTCAAGGAAAAGCAGTTACTCAGAGCATGGGAAACTTAGGATTAGATGAAATCTCTAACGTGAGAATTGGAAAACACATCACACTTAAAGTTGAAGCCAATGATGAGGCTACAGCTAAAGAAAAAGTTGACACAGCTTGCAAAAAATTGCTTTGCAATCTTATCATGGAATCTTATCAATTTACTTTGAAAGAAATATAAATTCCGAAAACTTTATCGCATAAAAAAACCTTCTTGAAATTTCAAGAAGGTTTTTTTTGTGACTGAGTATTTTTACTCAATTAACTTTTTAGCATTGGACTTGCAGGTTTTTTCTTAACTGGCGCTCCGTCTTCTGGTGCTGGCTTAAGTACTTCACCTTTAATTCTTACAACTTTTACTTTTCCATCTACTGAGTTAGAAGTAATAGAAACCGATTTGTTAATAGGTCCTACTCTATTCGTAGCGTAAGTAACTTTCATCTGAGCAGAATCTCCAACCGCAATTGGATCTTTTGGCCATGAAGGCACTGTACAACCGCAACTTCCTTTTGCTTTAGAAATAATCAAAGGTTCTGTTCCTTTATTGTAGATTGTAAAAAAACAACCGCCATCAGATCCTTTTTTAATCTTTCCGTAGTTATGAACTTCCTTATCAAGAGTCAATTTAGCTCCTTGAACAAATGCAGTTCCTTGTGCGTAAATATTAAGTGATAAAGCAACTACTGAAGCTGCAACAGTAATGTATAAAAGTATTTTTTTCATTGTAATTAGTGTTTAAAAATTATTAATTATGGCGCAGGAACTGGCGCTGGCGCTGGCACTACAACATTTCCTTTAATTCTCACAACTTTAGTTGGGAAATTAGTTGCGTTTGAAGTGATAGTAACTGACTTATTGATTCTACCTTGTCTTTTAGTATCATAAGTTACTTTCATTTTTGCTGATGCTCCTGGTGCGATTGGTTCTCTTGGCCAATCTGGAACAGTACATCCACAACTTCCTTTTGCTCTTGTAATGGTTAATGGTGCGTCTCCTGAATTTGTAATTTCAAAATAACAAGCTCCATCCGCTCCTTTGTTAATAGTTCCGTAATCATGAACATCTTTGTCCACAGTTATTTCAGCTCCAGCTGCTACATCAGCAACAAAGTTCATTGTTAAAGAAGCTAAAATTAATAATCCAATTGTTAGTGCTAAATTTTTCATTTTTTTTATTTTTTGTTTTTAATTATTAGTTGTATTTCAATTACCGTACCAAACGTACTACTTTTTATATATATTTTCTTATATTTTACTCACGTTAACAACAGATTAACAGCGACACAAGGCTTTCCATTTTGCTTTCTCTTTACGTGTTGTAGTTTCAAAAGTTATACCAAAATCATCTGTTAACAATTACTTAACTTTATTAGTGGTTTTACCTCTTTTTTTAATCTCAGAATCAATAAATTTTTTTACCTTTTTTGCCTCCTCTGCCTCTAATTGTATACCAAAATTAACTACTTTACCTTGAAATTCAAAATTAAGTGTTTCGTTACTAATATCCCAAAAAGAACTTCC
Source organism: Flavobacteriales bacterium (assembly GCA_049609665.1). Lineage (GTDB taxonomy): Bacteria > Bacteroidota > Bacteroidia > Flavobacteriales_D > CAJJDF01 > CAJJDF01. Next base: position 2,211 of record JBMYYT010000026.1, read on the forward strand.
CATAACATTGGCAAATGAACGAGTAGGTTGGTTTATAAGTTCTAATTCTCTCATTTCATTATAGTTATAAGATTTTGCTGTTCCCATTTTTCCGAATGCCCTTTTTATTAAAAATGAATCCGAATCTATTTTAATGTATTCCACTCCTTTTTTTCTCCATAAGTATACCTTAATTATACGATAAGCGAAATAAGCCCAAAAAACTAAGAAAATAATAAGGAACAGTCTGCTCTGGTTCATCATTTCTTTTGTAGAGTCAGGCTGAACATAATTTCCTGAAACTAAAAAATAAATTAAAGTCAATCCGATTAATAGCCATAACGTCATCCAGCCAAAAAGTAAGCTCTCTTTCCACTTTTCCACTTTGGACGAAATAAGAATTGTTGTATATTCGTCATGACGATGATATGAGACTCTATCTGATAACCACTTCATTTGTTATTAAATTGTTATAAATGAAACTAAAATTTTGTAAATTCGTTTTTGGCATTAAAATTGGATTTATAATCTCAAATTAACATTATTAATGCCATTGTGGTACAAAAGTACAACAATACAATACAAAAAAGGAACATGAAAAAGACATTATTACTATTAGCAATTGGATTGATGGGATTCAATTATTCATATTCTCAAGAAGACAAGGTGATTGAAAAACTGAGAGTCATGTATGGAGATGAAAAATATCAGGACTGTGCACACGATGCAATTAAGTATGCGGCTAAACCAAAATACAAAAACAACCCTGAGATTTATATTTATGCTTCTATGGCGTGTTTAAGAATTTCTCAAACCAATGAAGGTCAAACGGAATTCAAAAAAGCTTTTACTGATGCATTAAGTTATGCAGGTAAATACAGAAAAAAAGACAAGGCTGGACAATTTTATCCTGACTACTTAACTCATTTTGAAGAATTAAAGAAAATCGTAGCTGAGGAAGTAGAAAACTATATGCTGGAAGATAGAAAAGCTAAAGCTTATAAATCTGCTAAAAAATCATTGGGATTAATGAAAAAGATTCAAAAAATGGATCCAGACGATAAAGGGGTTTATTTAGTGAATGCTGTATTGGAACTTAAAGTTAAAAATACTGTTCAAGGAAAGAAAATGATGAAAATCTTAATGCCTGAACTGAAAAGATTGGCTGAAACAAGAGATAAAATGCCAGCTCCTGAAGTACTTACTGAAAAAGAATTAAAGAAGAAAAACAAAAAGATAAAGGAGATTTTTGGAGGACCAATGAAAGAAATTAAACCTTTTGATGAAATGACTGAAATGGAACAAGTATTCTTAAGATTAGGTCTTATTGAATATGGAGAGTATCTCTTTAATAAGAAAAAATACGATGAAGCCAAAGAAGTTATGGAAATTGGAAAACCTTATTTCTATAAAGAAAATGAGCTTTACCTAAGAAAATATACAACGGCTTACAAAGAAATGTATAAGCTTATTAATGGATAATTAATTCTCAACTCAAACCTTTAAAAAAAGTATAAACTCTCTAATTATTATTAGGGAGTTTTTTTATGCCAAAAATTTAATGAGTTTTATATCAATTCAATTGTATTCTAAAACAAACACAATGAATCAATCCCTTATCCCGCTATTAAGCGCTTCTGTTTTAGCTACTCCAACAGGATTATTGAGCTGATAACTAGAAAAATCCTTTGGCGCTTTTAAACTGGTGCCTCGTAATGTAATACTGGGAGTAATAATATATACAGTACTGTCAGAATATATGTAATCATTCTTAAGATAAATTTCTTCGGAAAGAAGAGTCTCATTTTTATTATTAGAAATATTTACATTTTGTCTAAAAATAAGTTCCTTGTTATTATCAGCTGTCAGCCCATAGCCGCAAGTCAATTCAGTTACTTTCTCTCCTTTTTTATTGAAGAAAGTAGCATGAAGTCCTTCTGGAAATAAAGTGTATAAGGTATCTTTTGTGTAATTATGAATCAAAGGTGCCTGGAGAATTCTTTTTACTCTTCCTGAGTCGGAATAGGTCAGTGTAACATCCCTTGAAACCTCATCAGGGAGAGATTCTTGATCAACCACTGTCATTTTCTCCAAATCACTTCCTTGACAAGCAACAAGAGTCAGAATAGTGAGTAAATAAATAGTTAACTTAACTAATTTCATAAGTCTAAAAGGTTACAAATTAATTCAATTGAGCTGAGCAGATTCGTTTAAGTCAACTTTTCTTGAAGTACTATCGAATAACGAATTTCTGAATTCAATATTTCAAAACTAATTAAATTTCAGCCCATAAAAAAACCCTTCCTGCAAATGCAAGAAGGGTTTTGGAATAATTAATTTTAAGTTTATGGATTCTTAACAGTAGTTTTGTGTCCGTTACAAGTCGTATACTTTTGTCCCACTTTCAATCCTTGCTCAAACAATTGAGTTGAATCTGGAAATCTTGATTTATAAGCCGCCATTAGCTTTGATGCTTTTGCTGCAACACTTGGATCAGCACTTTTAGCTTTTGCTGCTTTATCGTAAGCTGCCCAGTATATCGCTTTATCATCAAACTCAGATGTACCACATCTTGATCTTGCTATTTTATCCGCTTTGTAAAGAATTGCATCTCCATTGCTTGGATTAATTGCTAAAATCTCATTCATAAACTTTCCTCTTTTTGAAGGAATTTCAGCAGCTGCGTCTCCTAATATTTCTATTTTTTCTTCATTAGTCTCTGCTAATTCTAATGCTTTTCTGTAATATTCTTCAGCTTTGGCGTTATTTCCTTTTTTAGCATATTTCTTAGCTAATCCAATAAAGCAAAGTTTTCCCGGATTCTCGTTACATTCAACTTCCAACAATGTTTCGTAAACATCATTCTCAACACACCCTCTTCTCTTTAAGTTAGCTAATACTACTTTTCTTAAATCACCATCAGTTTTTGCTTTTTCAAACTTCTTTTTTCTAATGATAGGAATTAACTTATCACAGGTTAAACATGGCCCTAAATTTTTATCAATAGCAGTTTGAGCATAGTCAAATCCTTCTACTTCAGCATTTTTTTCAATAATCTCTGATAATTTATCGTATTCTTCTACAATTACATCACAATCCTTTTTATCCTTAGATTTAAGTCTTTTAAGACCTATTGAGTAATAATAAATTGAAGTTGAACCTAATTTTTTAGTAGAATCAAGAACCTTAGATAACTTTTCAACTCCAGCAGTGGTTTTACCTAATTTTATTAAGTCTTCACCGTAGCTCTCATTTAATTCATTAGTAGCTCCAAATCTTTTGATATTCTCTTCGTAAGCCCAAATGATTGAGTCTCTTAGAGCGTTCTTTCTTTCTTTCGAAGCATTAGCTCTTAATTCTGTCATAATCCAAACTCCGTGTTCATACATATCTGCTCCAAAATCAGGGCAAAAATTCACAGCTTTGACCCAAAAAGGGTAAGCTTGAGCAAATTGTTCTTTAGACAAGTTATCCCTATAAAGAGATTGATTTTTTTTACACTCCTTTGGATTAGTCTCTCCATAGTTTCCTCCTTGAGCCAAAGACCCAAATCCTAATAATGTAATTAATATTGATAGTGCAATTGTTTTCATTGTTGTTGTTTTAATAGCTTTTGTTATTTAAATTTTCTTTTTACAAACCACCTGTTTTGAACTTGAGGCATTATAGATATTCCAAAATAAATGGTGGTAAAATTTTCTTTTATTAAACCGTTATCTGTCGTTCCTCTGTTTCCAAATTCAACTCCTACATTAAGCATGGAGAGAGATCGAAACTCATTCTTAGAAGTGGCACTTTTTCTAAGTGGTATTCCTAATCCAAAACTCGTGCCAAACTCTGTTAACTGAGTGTTATTAAATTGTAAAGAAGAATTCCCATATCTTATTCCAGCCCTGTATTCTATTCTTTCAAAAATATTTGCCGTAGAAAAAACATCCGTTGGTCGGTACCTCATCCCCAATGAATAAAAGGATGAACTCGACAAAGTATCAGAAACACTACTGTTATTAAATACTTCAGAATATTTCGACCAATCCTGTGATTGATATTGCGCAGAGATTTCAAAATTTCCATTTAATTTTATTGAACCGCCTAACCTCAGTAATGATGGAATCTCAACAGTTCCTTCATTTCCATCTGAATAAGATAAGGTATCTCGAACTACTTCCACAGAAGAAAAATTAGTGTAAGTTCCGAAAAAATCTGTTCTATTAGCATTTAGACTAACTCCTGTTGTAAAAGATGCTCCTAAGGAGTATGAAAATTTTTCAGTAACATACTGAGAATACAACAATCCTAATTCAAAACTAAACCCATTGTAACCTGTTTGTTGAGATAGCAGGGAGTTAAGAGCCGAGTTATCATCTGGGAATTCAACTCTTCTTGATTTCTCAATATTACCGAACAAAAAACCAGCACTTAATCCAACTGATAAGTTTATTGAATCAGTAGAGTAAACGTCATATCCTCCTCCCAAAAAAAGTTTATTTATCCCTCCTTTACCTTTGAATTTGTAGGTTACATCACCAATTGATGGTTCCGAATTAATAGTTGTAATGTCATAACCAGTTGTGGTATAAGGTAAAACTCCAAAAGCTAAACCTAATTTTTCGTTTACAGGAATACCTATACTCATTCTTGTAAAGCTTGTTGTTGCCAGATTAGCCGAAGTTGAACCTGCGGTGAGTTTCAAAAATTGAGTTGCTCCATCAATCTCAAAAACAGGCATATGTGGAGTAAGACTCGAAAATGAGGCTGGATTTGATAAATTCAGCAAATTAAAATCAGAAAGAGATACTGAAGATCCTCCCAATGATTGAAATGCGGGGGAATGTCTAAAATTTAAATCACCCAAACCAATTCGAGAATAAGGTGAAATTCCAGTTTCTTGTGCGCTGGATTTAAATCCAACAAGAACAAGAAAAACAACTAAAAAAAAGTTATGTGAGTGTGTTGTAACGAAGTATTTCATTTAAGCCTATGAGTGTTAAATTTGATTCTACAAATATGTTACTTTTTAATTCGTTATCAAAGAAACTTGCGTCTCCACCAGTTAAAATCACTGTTAAATTTTCATAAATAGATTGATATTGAGTAATAACTCCTTCAATTTCTTGAACTGTTCCATTTACAACACCAGATAAAATTGAATTCTCCGAAGAATTTCCAATAAAAAAATCAATTGATTTTGGCTCGACTAAAGGCAAAGCATCCGTAAAATGGTTTAATGCCTTGAATCTCATCCATAATCCTGGAGAAATCGCTCCTCCTTTGTATTCACCATTTCTTGAAACAGCATCAAATTTTATGCAAGTTCCCGCATCAATAGTCAATACATTTTGATTAGGAAATAAAAACTGGGCTCCAACTACATTTGCCAATCTATCGTCTCCTAAAGTTTTTGGAGTTGCATAATGATTGTTAATGGGTAAATTTAAATTGGAGTCCAGATGAATGAACTCCAATTTATTTTTTTTTAGCACTTTTTCAATCTCTCTACTTTTTGATACAGAGCTGATTAAAGTGTATTTTATATTTTTTTCTTTGATGAATTTTTGAAAATCTTTGACATCGCCTACATCCTTATTTACAATTTGATTTGCATCAAAAAGAGCAAACTTAATTTGAGTGTTCCCTATGTCAATGATTAAATTCAATATTAAGCTAAAGCCAAATTCAATTCAAAATCAGTTAACTTTCTGAATTCTGCTACTCTTTCATTAATTTCTTCAAGTGATAAATCTTCAATTCTTTCAGAACCAAATTTCTCTACACAGAAAGATGCCATTGCCGAACCAACAACTACAGCTCTTTTCATGTTTTCGAAAGAAGTATCATCTGTGCTTGCTAAGTAGCCAATAAATCCACCTGCAAAAGTATCTCCAGCTCCTGTTGGATCAAAAACCTCTTCTAATGGAAGTGCTGGCGCATAGAAAATTCCCTCTTCTCCAAATAATAATGCTCCGTGTTCTCCTTTTTTGATAATAAGGTATTTAGGACCCATTTTCATTATTACCTTTGCAGCTTTTCTTAAAGAGTATTCTCCAGATAACTGCCTTGCCTCTTCATCGTTAATCGTTAACAGATCAACTCTCGAAATAACTTTCTTTAAATCATCCATTGCAACATCCATCCACAAATTCATTGTGTCCAACATAACGAATTTAGGTTTTGAACTTAATCTATCCAATACTTGGGTTTGGATAGCTGGAACTAAATTTCCTAACATTACGTATTCAGAACCTTGGTAAGAATCTGGAATTATTGGATTAAAATTTTCTAATACGTTTAATTGAGTATCCAATGTATCACGAGTATTCATATCATTGTGATATCTTCCCGACCAAAAGAAAGTTTTTTCACCTTCAATTACTTGTAATCCTTCAAGATCAATATTTCTTGATTCTAACTTATCAATCATTTCTTGCGGAAAATCATCTCCCACTACTGATACAACTCCTGATTTTTGTAAAAAATAAGACGCTGACAAAGCAATGTAAGTGCAAGATCCTCCTACAATTTTATCTCTTTTCCCGTATGGAGTCTCCAATGCGTCAAAGGCTACTGTTCCTATTGATAATAATTTCATTTATTTTGGTTTAAATTTTTTAACTATTTTTTTTGCAAATATATTGGTTAATTATAAACTTTCCATTAATATTGCACTCCGATTTGAAAAAATAGGAAAAACCAGAATAAACATTCCTCCTTAGCTCAGCTGGTTAGAGCATCTGACTGTTAATCAGAGGGTCCTTGGTTCGAGCCCAAGAGGAGGAGCAAAAGACAAGCCATTCAGCATCAGTTGAGTGGCTTTTTTGCTTTCTGATTTATTAGTTAAAAAACTTACTTGTTTTTTTTTAAATAAAATTTAGATTGAATATTCTCGTTTTTCTCTTCTTGAAACTTTGTAATACTAAAAAATTCATGAATTGAATAGGAACCTACTTCTCCTTTTTTATTCACAGCAATATAACCTACTTGAAAGTTTTTATAATTGCTATTAGGTTTATTTACAATTCTCTTTATAGCTTCTTCACAAGCTTCTTGTGGAGTTTTTCCTTGTCGCATAAGCTCGACTATCAAAAAACTTCCTACAGTTTTTACAACTTCCTCTCCGAGTCCTGTTGCAGTTGCACCTCCGATCTCGTTGTCAATAAATAAACCTGCACCTATAATGGGAGAATCGCCTACACGACCATTCATCTTGTAAGCCAACCCACTTGTAGTACAAGCTCCTGAAATGTCGCCATTTTTATCCACAGCCAACATTCCAATGGTATCATGGTTTTCAATATTGATGATTGGTTTATATTCAGAACTAACTTTCCATTCTTCCCAGGCCTTTTTGGAAGCTTCCGTTAATAAATTTTCTTTTTTAAATCCTTGCTCATAAGCAAATTGCTCTGCTCCTTTTCCAGCGAGCATAACATGAGGAGTATCCTCCATAACTTTACGTGCAACTGAAACTGCATGAGTTACATTTTGTAGATAAACTACGGATCCACAGTTTCCATTTTTATCCATGATGCAGGCATCCAAAGTTACATTTCCTTCGCGGTCCGGCAATCCACCTATTCCCACAGATTGTCCCTCCGCATTGGCTTCTTCAACTTTACATCCTTCTTCTACCGCATCTAACGAATTTCCTCCAGCTTGTAGTATCTCCCATGCTTTTTGGGTAGAGTTTTTCACGTCCCAAGTGGCAACTACTAATGGTAATGAGGCTTCTGTAGCATCGCTTATCACAGGGATTACTTTCGGGTTTTCTTGAGCACAACTCATTAATGCCTTTCCAACAACAACACCTACTCCAGTCGCAGCAGCAGTTTTAATGAATTTTCTTCTTTTCATGGTTTAATATCAATAAGTTACTCCTTGTGAATCTAACACTTTTTTTGTTCTAAACGAATAGAATAATAAATATCCAAAGCAAAGTACCGCCATGACGTAAGAAGATTGAATACTAAAAATATCGGCTAACTTACCTTGTAAGGGAGGAATAATTCCTCCACCCAAAATCATCATCACTAAAAATGCTGATCCTTGAGAGGTATACTTTCCTAATCCAGCTATACTCAATGTAAAAATACACGGCCACATTATAGAACAAAACAATCCACCAGATAAAAGTGCAAAAAGAGCAAAATTACCTGTTGCCATAATTCCTACAATCATTGCCAACACTCCAAGAACACTAAATACTTTAAGCGTTTTAACTGGATTATCTTTTGCTAAAAAGAAACCTCCAATCTGAACCGCTACACATACTGCGAAGAACAAAATTTGTGTTGTTGAATATTTACCAAAATTCACTAACAGGATTACACCAAATGCAATATAAGGAACAAGAATCAACAATATTTTTTTCAATCCCTTACTTGGATTAAACACGGTGATTGCTCCAACCCAACGACCAATCATCAATCCTCCCCAATACAATGAAATATAGGGAGCCAATTGAGCATCATTAAGTGCAGGCAATCCCAATTCATTAAATACGGAACCATCAACGGCTTTTTTTAGTAACTCCCCAAGATTACTTCCCACCGTAACTTCTACTCCAACATAAGTAAATATTGCCAACATCCCTAAAACCAACTGAGGGTATTTCATTGCACCCCAACCTTCGGGTTTCTTTGATGAACTGGAATAGGCAAATAAAAGACAACCCACAACTGCGGCTAAAGCAATGAATAAAAAGGTAAGTCTTTTGTTTTCTAATGCCTCAGATGCTTCAACTTCTCCAACATAGGTACTAAAAATGTAACCGAAACAACCCGCAATGATTAATGTGAGTAGAATCAATATATTTCTCGCTTTGTTAGCAGACTCAAAAGCTGTTTCAGATTTTAGAGCAGGTAGCTTTTTTGAAAAATGAAATAAAGCTGCAGCTACTAAAAACAAAATACCAACACCAATATAAAGAGCTTGAACAGTGGAAAGTGTAATTTCATTATTCTTTATCATTGTGATTAATTCCTCACTTGATAACGGGGTTGAACCAAAAATAATTAAAGCCACTACAATTGGTCCAATAGTAGTTCCGAAAGAATTAATTCCTCCAGCTAAGTTTAATCGATGCGAACCGGTTTTGGGGTCTCCTAATGCAATAGCAAATGGATTTGCTCCAGTCTGCTGCAAAGAAAAACCTAATCCCACAATAAATAATGCTACTAAAACAAAATAAAAAACTCCCGTCTGACCTTGTTCAGCTCCCATTGTTGCAGGGTACATTACAAAAGCACCCAAAGCTGAGAGCAACAAACCGTAAACAATTCCATTCTTCAATCCCCAAGAATTCATGATGTCTTTTTTGATTGAACTTGAAATGATAAATAAAGATAAAGCTCCTAAATAATAAGCTCCGTAAAATGCAAAATCAACCAATTGAGATTGAAATTGATCGATATTAAAATAGGTTTTGCAAAACGGGATAAATACACTATTTGAGGCGGCAATAAATCCCCAAAAGAAGAATACAGTTACTAAAGTTGCTAAAGCAGATTTGTTATTTTGATTTGTCATTTGAATTTATTTTTATCTAAATATAGATATAATTGTAAAAAATACAATAAGGTAGGTGTGAAATCTCTTTTTCACCCTATTAATTAACTTCTATTTCATCCGCAAACAACCAACTTCTTCCATCATGTTCATAACCCAAATGCCATGTGGGTAGGATGCCTAATTTTGTTGCGATAACTTTTACGTACTTACAAGAAATTGATTTATCATCAAATATTACTCTCTGAATTTCAACATTTTCTGATTTCCTTGTTGCTTCAATTATCTTCGAACCTATAGAAGTAAATTTTTTGCCATCATTTGAGACAAATACTTCTACTTGGGTAGGGAAAAATATCCAAGAGCGCTGATCCTGAAGAAATCCTATTTCCACAGAATTGATTGATTTTGATTTGCCCAAATTTACGACAGCCTCTATATCTTTATCAAAATAGCCTTGCCAAGTTCCAGTTCTGAAATCTTCTGCCCCTCTTATCCCATCAATCAACGCATTGTTACCACCTCCATTATATTGATTGGCATATTTCGTTTTCAAATTGATAGAAATAGTCGAATCAATTTTATAAAACTTGGTAAACACCCTTGTGCTTCTCTCTCCCTCTTTTTGTGAATAAACCGTCAAGGTTTGAGGTTCCGAAATTGTAAATATTTCTTTGTAAAGTAAAAAATCCTTCCCATTGAACGAGTAATAAATAGCAGCATCCTCATCCACATTTTTTAATTCAACCTCAGTACTTCCTTTAAATGCTACATCTCCTTTTGCAATAAAAGGAACTGGTACAATTAAATGATCTTTTATTTCTGTTACTGGAATATCGGTATCATTCGTACCCCAATTAGTAGGAGTGTTTGTCATTTCAAAAATTAAACTTCCTCCTTTCATAATATCACCGTGATTGAGGTAAGAAAAATTATACTCTTCTCCATTCAAAGTAGCCGATTTGATATATTTATTTTTATCAGATACGTTATTTGCTTCAATGGTAAAACTTCTTCCGTTCTCTAAATTTAGAGTCGCTTTTTCAAACAAAGGAGTCCCAATTATGTATTGATTATTTCCAGGGGTTACCGAATAAAAACCCATTGAACTCAATACATACCAAGCACTCATCTGTCCACAATCTTCGTTTCCAGAAACTCCATCAGGATCATTGTGGTATAATTCGGTGAGGATTTGATGAACTCGCTCTTGCGTTTTATGAGGTTTATTAATAAAATTATAAAAGTAAGCCATGTGATGACTGGGTTCATTTCCATGTGCATACTGACCAATCAATCCAGTAATATCCGCTTGGTTTCTTCCCGAAGTTTCATTTTCAGCTGTGAATAATTTATCCAATTGACTTTCCAAACTATCCTTCCCTCCCATCAACTTAATAAATCCTGAAACATCTTGCGGAACGTAAAAACTATATTGCCATGAATTGGCTTCTGTATAATTAAAATTCACTTCGTAAGGATCAAAAGGAGAGAACCAAGTATTTCGGAATCGCCCTCTCATAAATTTTGATTCTGGGTCAAATACATTTTTATAACTCTGAGCTCTTCGGCTATAGGTATAATAATCTCTTCCTCTGCCCATTTCATTTGCCATTTGAGCTATACACCAATCATCATACGCATATTCAAGGGTTTTAGAAACCGATTCACTTTCCTTTTCAACCGGAATAAATCCATAATCTTTATACGATTTCAATCCTAATTTATCTCTGGTTGCACTATGAATCATTGCGTGATAAGCTAAATCTGTATCATACTTTCTGATTCCTTTCATATAAGCATCTGCAATTACAGGAACAGCATGGTATCCAATCATACAACCTGTGTAATTTGCCGATAAATCCCAAATTGGCATAATACCTCCTTCTTCATACTTGGAAATAAACGTATTGATAAAGTCATTGGTTCTGTCTTGTTCAATTATGGTATATAATGGGTGTGTTGCCCTATAAGTATCCCAAAGAGAGAAAACGGTGTAATAGTCAAACTCACTGTTGTAATGGATTTCGTTATCCATACCTCTGTACCTCCCATCCACATCTTGATAAAGGTTTGGAGCAATCATAGTATGATACAAAGAAGTATAAAAATTAGTCAAATAATCCTCATTCTTTGACTCAACTACAATTTTATTCAATTGCTTTTCCCATTTTTCTTCTGCTATTTGTTTTACTTCCTCAAATGTTCTTTTACCTATTTCTTCTTCCATATTATTCTCCGCCCCTTCTTGATCCACAGCCGAAATTCCTATTTTTATATAAACGGGTTCGTTTTTTGGGTTAACGAAATTCAATGCAATTTTTTGAGCACCTTTCATCCCCTGTTTTGGAGGAGATTGCAGCACATCCAAAAAAGGATGAGAAGTTTCAATATAAAAAAACAAACGCTGATCTTTTGCCCAAGCATCCGAGAAACGGTAACCAGAAATTACAGTATCTGAAATTTTTTCAATTTTTGCATCCAACACTTTATCTCTATGAATTAGATCTATCATCACAAATTGATTATCTGAAGATGGGAATTGATATTTATGCATTCCACTTCGTCCGGACACTGTCAATTCTACTTCGATATTTGTCTCATCCAATTTCACTTTGTAATACCCCGGAGAAGCTATTTCATTGTCATGAGAAAAAGAGGATCGATATCCTTTTTTACCATCTGCACCGTTATGAAAGTTTTGCTCGTTGGTTGGCATTAATAAAATATCTCCATAATCACTCACTCCTGTTCCACTCAAATGAGTGTGCGAAAAACCATAAATAATACTATCGGTATAATGATAACCCGAGCATCCATCCCATCCATCAAGGCGTGTATCGGGGCTCAATTGCATCATTCCAAAAGGCATTGTGGCTCCCGGGAAAGTGTGTCCATGACCCCCAGTTCCAATAAAAGGATTAACTAATGAAATCAGAGGCTTTTTTTGTGTAGCCGACTCAATGTTTTTTTGTTCTTTACAAGACAGAAAAACAAGAAAAACAAGAATTATAGGAAGAAGAGATTGCTTCATGAAAATAGATTACTAAATTTAAACATCTAATATACTAAAATGCATTTCAAGTCCTTATTTACTCTTTTAGTTTTATCGCTTTTTATTGGTTGTACTCAAACAACATTAATTCCTGAGACACCACAAATTATTCCTGTACCCAATTCAATTGCAGTGAACAATCAAGTTTGTATTTTGGATAAAGATTTTAATTTAAGTGTTGATTCTGAACTTTCTGAATCTGCTGATTTTTTAAATGAAATTTTAGAAAAGGGATTAGGATATAAATTGGAATCCTCAAATTCTCATAAAACACTGATTCTTAGTTATGATTCTTCAATTTCCAACGAAGAGGGTTATAAACTATTAGTTTCTCCAAATAAAATAAAAATAAAAGCCAGTTCAAATAAAGGAGCTTTTTACGCCATCCAAACACTAAGACAATTGTTACCTCCAAGTTTTGAAAACAGCTCCTATTCAAATAAATCAGTGGCTATTCAATGTCTTAGAATTCAGGACAAACCCAAATTTGTTTACCGAGGAATGCACCTTGACGTTGGTCGGCATTTATTTCCTGTTGAGTTTATTAAAAAATACATTGATAGAATGGCAATGCTGAAAATGAATACATTTCATTGGCATTTAACGGAAGATCAGGGCTGGAGAATCGAAATTAAAAAGTATCCCAAATTGCAAGAAATAGCTGCTTTTCGTAATCAAACATTAATAGGACATTATAACGACCAACCCCAATCATTTGACGGAAAGAAGTACGGAGGATTTTATACACAGGAAGAAATTAAAGAAATAGTAAAATATGCTCAAGAAAGACATATTACCATTATTCCCGAAATAGAAATGCCAGGACATTCGCAAGCGGCTATTTCTGCTTATCCTGAATTAAGTTGTGAGCGTAAAAAAGTGAAAGTTGCAGAAAAATGGGGAGTTTTTGAACCTATATATTGTTCGAAGGACAGCACATTTCAATTTATCGAAAACGTATTGGATGAAGTATTGGAATTATTTCCAAGTGAATACATCCACATTGGTGGAGATGAAGCTCCAAAAGCAAAATGGAAAGCCTGCGACAATTGTCAGAAAAGAATCAAATCTGAAGGATTGAAAGACGAACATGGATTGCAGAGTTACTTCATTTCAAGAATTGAAAAATACCTGAATAGTAAAGGAAGAAAAATAATTGGTTGGGACGAAATACTGGAAGGTGGTTTAGCACCAAATGCTTCGGTAATGTCTTGGCGGGGAACGAAAGGAGCAGTTGAAGCAGCCAAGCAAGGCCACAACGTGATTCTAACTCCAGGTTCGCATTGTTATTTTGACCATTATCAATCTGAGAGTAAAACTGAACCCATTGCAATTGGCGGTTTTCTTCCCTTAGAAAAAGTGTATAATTTCAATCCTATTCCAAATGAATTAACAGGAGAACAATCTAATCGTGTTTTAGGTGCTCAAGGAAATGTATGGACTGAATACATGCCAAACTCCGAAAAAGTAGAGTACATGGTTTTTCCAAGAATTCTTGCTTTGAGTGAAGTTGTTTGGTCAAATCCTAAACAAAAGGATTTTACTGATTTCGTTTCCCGAGTTGAAAATTTCCATAAAAGATTAGATGCTTTAAACGTTAACTATGCCAATCATTTATATGAGATTGAAGGGCGAGTTATTTCAAAGAATGATTCTATTTTTTTCAACATGAATATTCAATCCTCTGAAAAAAATATTCGATATACCCCGGACGGCTCGGAACCTAAAATAGATTCTGAAATTTATACCAAACCTATTCCTATATTAAACAGCACTACTATAAAAGCTGCCACATTTAATTCTAAAAATAAAGTTGGGAGCATATTGACTCAAGAAATCAACTTTCA
>JBMYYT010000027.1:0-16276 GCA_049609665.1 Flavobacteriales bacterium
GAGCTCAACAACATCCCTACTCTTACTCCATCAGCTCCGTATTTATGAATCAATTCAATTGGGTCAGGAGAGTTTCCTAAAGATTTACTCATCTTTCTCCCTTGCTTGTCTCTCACAATACCTGTGTAATATACATTCTTGAAAGGTAATTCTCCTTTGTATTCGTAACCAGCAATAATCATCCTTGCCACCCAGAAAAACATAATTTCTGGAGCGGTCACCAAATCATTAGTTGGGTAATAATAGTTTATCTCATCGTTATCTGGATTGTTTATTCCATCAAATACACTTATTGGCCACAACCATGAGCTAAACCAAGTATCAAGTGCATCGTTATCTTGTTTTAAATCAGCAATTTTCAGGTCAGTATTTCCTGTTTTTTCTTGAGCTAATGGCAATGCTTTTTCAATCGTTTCGGCCACTACAAAATCGTTCATTCCTTCTCCATAAAAGAAAGCAGGAATTTGATGTCCCCACCAAAGTTGACGAGAAATATTCCAATCTCTCACGTTCTCCATCCAGTTACGGTAAGAGTTTTTAAACTTAGCTGGATGAAACTGAATGGTATCATTCATTACGTTATCCAAGGCTGGTTTTGCCAACTTTTCCATACTCAAAAACCACTGAACCGATACTTTTGGCTCAATTACAGCTTTCGTTCTTTCACTCGTTCCTACTTTGTGCGTGTGGTTTTCTACCTTTTCTAAAGAACCATTTTCTTTCAGTTCTTTTACAATTTCTTCTCTAACCACAAATCTGTCCTTGCCTTCGTAGTGCATCCCAAACGAATTAAGCGAAGCATCATCATTAAAAATATCGATTACCTCAAGCTTATGCTTGTCTCCAATCACTTTATCATTTTGATCGTGAGCTGGAGTAATTTTAAGACATCCTGTCCCAAATTCTACATCTACATATTCATCTTCAATGATAGGGATTGCTCTTCCAACAATTGGGACAATTGCTTTCTTTCCCTTCAAATGAGAAAAACGTTCATCAGTTGGATTAATACAAATAGCTGTATCTCCAAAAATTGTTTCTGGACGAGTAGTTGCAATCATCAAGTATTCTTCCCTCTCCCCTCCTAAATCCTCCCCTAAGGGAAGGACTTTTTTATCTTTTGCTCCCTTTCCTTCGGAAAGGGCTGGGGATAGGATTTTGTATTTTAAATAATAAAGTTTCCCTTCTTCCTCTACATGAATTACTTCTTCGTCAGATAAAGTTGTTTGTGCAGATGGATCCCAGTTTACCATTCGATACCCTCTGTAAATCAGTCCCTTTTCGTATAAATCAACAAAAGTTTTAGTTACGGATTCCGACAAATCATCATCCATGGTGAACTTTGTTCTGTCCCAATCGCAGGAGGCTCCAAGCTTCTTCAATTGTTCCAAAATAATTCCTCCGTGTTTGTGAGTCCATTCCCAAGCGTGAACTAAAAACTCATCACGAGTCAGATCATTTTTATCAATTCCCTCCTCTTTTAATTTGGCTACAACTTTTGCTTCAGTGGCAATAGATGCGTGATCCGTTCCAGGAACCCAACAGGCATTTTTTCCAAGCAAACGAGCTCTTCTCACCAATACATCCTGAATTGTATTATTCAACATATGTCCCATGTGTAATACTCCTGTAACATTTGGTGGAGGAATTACAATAGTATAGGATTCTCTTTCATCAGGAGTAGATTTAAAATGTTCGTTTTTAAGCCAGTTGGCATACCATTTATCTTCTACTTCTTGGGAGTTATATTTTGCTGGAATTTCCATGTGTTTTCTATGTTTGAAGTACAAAATTAAGTGTTTTGTTGAGAATAAGTGAATTATGAATTAATAAAAAAACTTTTTGATGAATAGGGGTAAAACAATTTGCGATTGTCTTATTAGTATATAACCAATAAAATATAACAACGATGAAAAATCAAATTTTAAAATTAAGCCTGTTTGCAATAGTAATTACATTAGGTGCTTGCAGAAAAGAGAAGAGTATAAAAGGTTCAGGAAATATTATTGCAGAAACGAGAGTGTTGGATTCCTTCGATGGGGTTGAGTCTTCGGGATCGGCAACTATAAATATTACTTATGGCACTGAGCAAAAGGTAGAAGTTTTAGTGGATGATAATGCTATGCATCACATTCAAACGAGCGTTCATAACTCAATTTTACGCTTAGAGAAAGATGATTATTTCAATTTTAAAAACTTATCATTAACTCTTAATATTACTATCCCAAGACTAAATTCAATTAAGAATAGCGGCTCAGGAGAGTTTGATGTTTCTGGATTTAATGGAGTCAGTTCTCTTTCTGTGAAAAACAGTGGAAGTGGAGAAATAAATTTAAACGGTTCAGGAATAGATTTAACTCTAAAAAATAGCGGTAGCGGAAAAATATATGGGTTTAATTTTGTTGCAAAAAACTGTTACATCACCAATTCAGGTTCTGGTCTTTTTGAAATATATTGCAGTGACAAGCTGGAAGGAAAAAACTCTGGAAGTGGAAAAATCTATTACAAGGGTTATCCCACGATTGATTTCACTAATTCAGGGTCTGGATCAATTGTGAATGCAAACTAAACTTAATAAAAATAACCTGTTAAGTCCTGGTCAAAACTGATCGGGACTTTTTTATTTTAAAAAGAATTTACAAACTCAACTATTAACTTATGTAAGTCATTGAATTCGGTCAGAGGAAGAGTTTCTGATCTATCTTGGATGTCGTGATAATAAGTAACTCCGCCTAAAGTATAAGAGAAAAAAGAAGGAACTCCAGCTTCTTCAAACCAATAATGGTCACTGTTTGCAGCTTTTCCTCTTGGTTTGATTTGTTTTAGCAATTTATGTTCCTCATTTATTTTTTTTAGTCTCTCAAATTCTTCTGGATGTTCGGTTGAGTTCACTACTTGAATCCCTTCGGATCCTGTTCCCATAAGGTCTACATTAAATAAAAACTTCATTTTATCCAGAGGAACTATTGGGTTTTCAACATAATGTTTTGAACCAATTAGCCCTGCTTCTTCTCCCCCAAAAGCAATAAACAACACAGAATATTCAGGCTTATTTTCTTTAAAATATTTCATTAAAGTCAGCATCATTGCTACTCCACTTGCGTTATCATTCGCTCCATTGAATGTTGCGGTTTCACCCATCATACCAAGATGATCGTAATGCGCAGTAAACACAAAGAATTTTTTTCTATTTCGTTTTCGTTTTGCAGGAATGTATCCTAATACATTTTGAGTTTTATAATTTTTAATTAGCTTATTTTGAATGTTTAAAGTTGCAGAAGTTTTGTTTACGAATAATTCATTTTTTATTTCAATAACTGGAAATTTCAGTGCTTCTTTGGATACGGACCAAGTGAACTTGTCGTTGTTAATGACAAATAAAGGTGCAACACTCGCAATAGCATTTTTGATTTTTTGGTTTTTAAAATAAGCTTTTCTTCCCTTTGAATTCTTGAACTCAATAACATAAGCAGTTTTTAACCCATTGTCATCTTGAAGTTTTTCTCTTTCAATCTCCTTTAAATAGTTGTCTTCTGAAATAAACTTTAATAGATAATTCCCAACTGCAGATCCTGAGTTTGGAGTTACAATAAAGTCTATTCCTGTTCTCAATAGAGTGTCTTCCAAGGACACCTCAACATGAACGGGAAAAGTATTTACATCAAAATTAAAATGTTGGAAATAAGAATCATCCGTAACAGTTTTAGCTCCGTATTCTTTGAATTTTTTAGCAATATAATTGGCTGCGATTTTATCTCCATCATTCACATAGCCTCTACCATAAAAAGCATCAGAAGCTAACGTGTCAATTAATTTTTTTGCTAATTCTTTTTGGGAAAAAGAGAAAGTTCCAGCAAAAGTAAGTGCTATTAATAAAATTGTTTTTTTCATTGTTCTATTTTAGAATTTTATTAGCTAAGTCATCAAAATCTATTCCATTAAAGTTTCCTGAGCTCATTAAAAGTAAGTTTTTATTTTCAAAATCAATGTTTTTTACTTTTTGCAATAATTCGTCAGAATTGGTAAAAACAGTGATATTATCACTAAAAAAGGCGTTTTTTACCTGATTTTCACTCAACATCGCCAGTTTTTTGTGTTTTATAGCCTCTGGGTTAAAATACACAAAAGCTTTATCAGCTGACAACATCGTGTTTTTGTATTGAGATAAAAACTCCTGATTCAAACTACTAAATGTGTGTAGTTCAACACAAGCAATTAGCTCTCTATCTGGATACTGATCTTTGACCGCATTTGTAGTTGCTTTAAGTTTTGAAGGTGAATGAGCAAAGTCTTTTAAAATATGAGTTTTGTCATTTTTAGCAACCGTTTCTAGCCTTTTGGAAGCTCCTGTAAAACTTTGAATGGCTTCATAAAATTGCTTGGAAGAAACTCCAATTTGCTTGCAAACTAACCTTGCTCCATTTAAGTTCTGAAGGTTATGTTCTCCAAATATTTCAAGTGGGTATTTTTCTTCTTGGTCAATTATAGTTGTAACTCCATTTTCTATTTCAAATTTAGGAGTTGAATAAGGAATGAAATCAATATTTCTTGATGATTTTGCAACTAATTTATCAATTTCTGGATCTCCAGAAAAGTAAATCAAACTTCCTCCCTCCTCAATTTTATTGATGAAAATTTCAAACTGTTCGCAATAGTTTTCAAATGTTGGAAACACATTAATGTGGTCCCAAGCAATGCCAGTAAGTAGTGCAACGTTTGGATTGTACAAATGAAACTTTGGTCTTCGGTCTATTGGAGAAGATAAATATTCGTCTCCTTCGAGAACTGCTATTTCGGCTGAGTCAGTAAGCTTTACCATTACTTCAAACCCTTCAAGTTGAGCTCCTACCATGTAATCATTTTCCCTTTTATGGAAATTTAATACATGCAAAATCATAGAAGTTATGGTGGTTTTACCATGACTTCCCCCTATTACTACCCGTTTTTTCTTTAGTAGCTTCGTAAATGTATTCTGGGTAAGAATAAATTGGTAAGTTTAGCTCCTGGGCTTTGATCAATTCCGGATTATTCTCTCTGGCGTGCATGCCCAAAATCACACAATCAATTTCGTTAGTAATTCTGGTTTCATCCCAGCCCATTTTATCAGGAAGCAACCCATATTTTTCTAATCTCCCTTTGGATGGATTGAAAATTTCATCGTCTGACCCTGAAACAACATTTCCAGACAAATGCAATGCGATAGCAAGATTGTGCATAGCACTTCCGCCTATCGCAATAAAATGGATGTTTAATTTTTGGCTCATTTATGTGGTTTGAAAGGAATTTCTGAATAAATAAAATATAGCTAAACAAAACGTGATATTTACAAATATATTTAGTCCTGCTATTCCAAAATTGCCGTTTCTCATCAATTCAAACGTTTCAAAACTGAAAGTTGAAAAAGTGCTAAATCCTCCACAAAATCCAATTACAATTAGATATTTTAAAAAATATGAATTCTCAATTTTTGATGAAAAAAACGAAATGAAAAGTGCTAAAACCAAGCAGCTTAAGGTGTTGGAAATTAATGTTCCATAAGGAAAATTAGATGGAAATAATTGAGAAATTCCGTATCGAGAAATGCTCCCAAATCCTCCTCCTATAAATATAGCAATTATTGCAGTCACAATTTAGTGGGTTTATGGTAAAATTAGGGATTAAGTTCTTTAAAAAAACCTTCTGAGATTTTTCCTATTCACAAATGAATCTGAATAAAAAAGCCTTCTTAACGAATTAAGAAGGCTTGTAATTTAATTAGTTGCGAAATTAATACTTAATAATTCGTTTCACTTCTTTTCCGTTTTTGGTTTCAACGTTCACAAAATAAACTCCAGAAGAAAGACCTGATAAGTCAATTTTAACTTTTATTTGTTGTGGGTTTGTATTAAAAACAATCTTTCCGTTTACATCCATTAATGAGATATTTGTAAGGTTGGATTGAGAAGTTTCTATAAACAAATAGTTTTCTGTTGGTGAAGGATAGATTGATAACCCTTTGATTTCAGTAGTTTTTATTCCTGCAACTGGAATAATAGCTGAATAACAATTAGAAGTATCAGAACACCCATCAATTGTAATCACAACTTTATAGTTTCCTGATACAGATGGAACAAAAGTTTTTGAAGTAGCTCCTGTAACAGCTGAACCTGTTGAGCAATCGATCCACTGATATGATGCTCCGCTTGTATTTGAAACAAGGGTTGAGTCATTAGTTTTATTGATAGAAGTATCAAGAGTTACAACCGTTATAGTACTTGCATTTGATATTACAGGACATAATTTATATGTTCCTTCAACAGTCATGGAGATACTTGAAGAAGGGGAGGTAGAGTAGGTTGTGGATGCTGTATTTTGAACACTGGTTGATCCAGATTTGAAATTATACAAACTTGAGGATAATCCACTAGCGGTAAATGTAACCATCTCCCCCGGGCAAATGCTATCGTTAGCATCTGAATTTGCCAAGCTAATTCCTTCTGTTTCAAGAATAGCAGCTAAAGAAAGTGTTCCTAAAGAGGTATAGGCAGCTGATTGACTTCCTCCATTTAAATTAAATGAATAATAACGATCTCCTGGTACGATTGTTGGATAATGTGCGTTTAAAGGAAAATAGCCAGTAACAGTATCGGCATACTGTTTAATCCCAATGAAATAATCTGGATTTGCAGGAGTAATTATGTTATTTCCTAATAAAGGCATTGAAACAAAGTTTCCTAAATGAGCCGCTGTAATTACTAATGCCGCGGAGGAATCAATTATTACTCCACCCGTATCAACGACAACTGCTTTTATTGTATTTCCTACATTATTGGTGCTTACCGATATTCCTGCAATAATTGTTTTTACTGACGTGTTTATAGTAGAAGTAGAAGTGTGCTTGGCGGCTAAGATTCCCGACCCCATGTTAAAACCTATTGAAGTATATGCAGGAGACATATCGTAATATGCTAATGTATCACAAGAAACAGATTGTCTTAATACTAATGAATCGTTAGCAGTAAATTGATCGGCAGGCACTGATAGTTTTACTGATTGAATCCCATTTGTGGCAGTGGATAAATTAGCAAAAGTTAAGGTGTCTGAAACACCTGGTGCTAATGTGGCTATTGTTTGTGATGAAACCGATGGATTTGCTCCAGTAATAGTTAAAGTTACCGGCACAGAGGTTAATGTAGAGCTTGATTTATTTCTGACTATTCCAATTACTGATTGGGAAGTGTCGTTTAGACCATTTGGATGGCCTAAATCTAAGGTCAAATCATCTACAATCATATCGTTGGTAAATGGGTTTGCATAACCTACTGTAAGTATTGGTCTGTAGGAAGAACTTCCTGTTAAAGTTGCTCCGGGAACAGTAGTTGCATTGAAGATTACCTTGAGACCGCCTGCAATTGAAGTATTGCAATTGTAAACAGCGCTTACTGTTCCAAAACTTGAACCAATATATTCATAGGCAACGAAAATTCCTCCTCCTGTATAATTAAAAGTATCCGTCAAAGTGATTGAGGCCTGAGCGGCAGCTGTAGTATTCGGAACTGTGAAAGTACCATTGAAAACCGTATCCATTCCAGTAATTGCCGTTGCCCAAGTAGTTGACTTCGTATTAGTTGTAGCCGAGGTGTTTTCCATATAAAACTTGAAAGACCCACTAGCTAAAGCATTAGTTCCATTATTTAAATTAAAAGCAACCGTTGTAATATCTATGCCACTTGGCAATGTGGTCAGTTCTGAAGCAGGTATTATGTAATGGGCCCTCAAAGAAGTGTGCTGTGAAGTTCCGTTTGGAGCTCTAAAAGCAGAAGGGCCTCCGCCAATTGCTGGAATTGTCTGAAAAAGAGTTGTTTGACTAAAGCAAATTGAAAATGAAAGGCAGGCTAAAAAGAGTAGTAATTTTTTCATGAGGATGATTTTTTTGTTTAATTTTTATCAATTTAAAGAAAAAAATTGTCTTTCTTAACAAATTGAAGAAGTTTATATTTTGTAATTTTAAGCTCAACCAATTTATTTTCAATGAAATCATTACTATCCTTTATTCTTTTGACGTCTTTTTCATTCTCTTTTTCTCAAATAAAAATCAATAGTGAGTCTCAAGAAAATATTGATCGGTTAATAATCCAAAGAGAAAATATACCTTCTGAAAAACTAAAAAAAAACAATCCTTTGTTGCCGATATATAAGGTGAATGGACAGTTGTGTTTATCAACAATAGCTAAAGTTTCACGAAGTTTCAAAGAAAGTGACCTTAATGATCAAGCGTTCATCGGAAGCCAAGTTGCCAATATCGTTACCATTAAAATTCCTGTTAGAAATCTTAATTCAATAAATAATTTTAAAAATGTAATTCAACTTCAAGTTGCCGAAAGAATTCAGCCTCTCAATAATAAAATGACTTGGGATACCCGATCGGATAGTGTTTGGGCTGGGTATGGATTGACAAAAGGTTACACAGGAAAAAATGTACTGATTGGAGTAACTGACTGGGGTTTTGATTATGACAATCCTATGTTTATGGACACTGCGTTAAATAACTCTCGAATTCGTGCAGCTTGGGACCATTTTAAACATTCTGGAAACCAACCTGCTGGATTTGGCTATGGTGTAGAATATGTTACTCCCACCGAACTTGACAATGCGAATTCGGATACTGCTGGGGATTATTATGATTACGCAACTCACGGGAATCATGTCGCTGGAATTGCTGGGGGAAGTGGCGCTGGATTGAAATATCGAGGTGTGGCTTTTGAATCACAATTTTTGTTTAACTCTATTCAATTAGATGCTGGTTCGGCAATTGATGCATTTGTTTGGATGAAAAACATTGCCGATAACGACTGGAAAAGGTTGGTTGTCAATATGAGTTGGGGCTTGTATTATTTAGGTACAATGGACGGAACATCCATGGTAAGTCAGGCGATTGACTCTTTAAGTGCACAGGGTGTTGTTTTTGTTACTTCTGGAGGGAATAATGGAAATGATAATTTCCATATAAAAAAATCATTTTCCAATGACAGCATTCGTTCCCGAATAGGATTTTATCCTTATTCAGCTCATCAATTTATGTGGGGGCAATGTATTTCCATGTGGGGACAACCTAATAATCCTTTTAATTCAAGGGTTGAGGTATATAATTCATCTAATCAATTAGTTGCAAGCTCAAGATACTTCAACACTAATTCGGATAATGGATATCATAGTTCCTATTTATTAGTAGGTGCGGATACTATTTTTTATAATTATTCTATCGATTCAGCACACCCAAATAATAACCGACCTCATCAGCGTATGAGAGTTAAAAACACGAACACAAGCTTGAAAGTTGTGCTTCATTCTTATGCAGCAACTGGAACTGTTCACTATTGGAATGTAGTAGAGCTAAGTAACGGAGTAGGCAACTGGGGATTAGATTTTTATAGCTATGGAACGGATGGAGTCGCGGGTGATAACAAATATGGACTGGGCGAACCTGCTTGTACTGAATCTGCTATTACAGTAGCTGCTCACCAACCTGCGAGCATTGCTATAACCGGAGTGGAATATCCAGGTGGAATAGCTGGTTTTTCAAGTGTTGGGCCAACGTATGACGGTAGAATGAAACCTGATGTTTCTGCTCCTGGAGTAAACATAGTTTCTTCAATAAATTCTTATACAACGAGGAATTATACCTCTGTGGCAAACACAACATTTAATGGTAGAACTTACCATTTTGCTGCTTTTTCAGGGACCTCAATGGCTTCGCCTGCAACAGCTGGTGTTGTTGCATTAATGTTAGAAGCAAGCCCAACTATTGAACCCCGACAAGTGAGAAATATATTAAAAAATACTGCTCGTTCTGACAATCGCACAGGTACAATTCCTTTAGCTGGAAATGCAATTTGGGGACATGGAAAAGTAACTGCCACAGCAGCTATTAAGCAAGCTGAAAATACCGTTTCCTTAAATGAAAATGAGATTAATGAACTGGGAATTACCATTTTTCCTAACCCTACTGAAAACATCATAACTGTTGAAAACACTCAATCATTCGATGAAACTTTAACAATACAACTTATGACTTTGGAAGGGAAAATATTAAAAACTGAACAATTTAATATTTCAACAAAATTTGATTTGAGCGAAATAACTCAAGGAATTTACATAATTAAGATACTTAAGGGCAAAAAAACAAGAAGCTATAGGGTTGTGAAAATATAAACATTTGAGTTAAAGCGCTCATTATTAAGGGTTTTTTTATTACTTTTGAAGTTCAAATACTTCAAATTGATGAAAAAAATAATTTCTCTCTTCTTTTTAATACTTCCTTATCTTTCTTTTGGAGCAACCATTACCGTTACCAATACAAACGACTCTGGTACAGGCTCATTAAGAGCTTCTATCGCTTCAGCAACTGCTGGAGACACAATTCGGTTTTCGTCTAGTTTGATTGCTGCGGGGAGTGATACTATTACTCTTAATTCTCAAATAAATATATACAATGATATAATAATTAAAGGATTGTATAATTTAAATGATACTTTGTTCATTAATGGGAATAATAATTCTAGAGTTTTTTATTGTGATTTAGACACATCCAGCAATAAAGTTTTAATAATAGATAGTCTAACTGTAATAAATGCAAAAACAACTGGACAAGGAGGAGTAATTAGTGCTATTAATACTGATAGTTTGCTGGTTTATAATTCTATTTTTTGTAATAATTCATCTGGTGGCGGTGGTGTAATAAGCGCTTCTAACCAGAATAAAACGTGTATAATAATACTTGAAAATTCAACTTTTAAAAATAATTCTTCCTCAACATATGGTGGTGCAATTATGTGTAGTGCATCGTCAACAAGCTCATCAACAAGCTCAACAGTTATAGCTAAAAACACACTTTTTGAGGAAAACACATCAATCTCTGGAGGAGGAGCAATATATGTTGCAGACTTATATTTGATGTCCAAAGTAATTTTGGAAAATTCAACTTTTAAAAATAATTATAGCGATGGTGCTGGTGGTGCGGTTTTTTGTAGAACCTTATACAGATATACTCCCTTAGAGTTGGAACATAATTCAATTATTAATGTTAACAATTCGTTTTTTACGGGAAACTATACCGGCCCAAATCAAAGTGGAGGAGCAATTTATTGTGGAAACCAAAGGAGAGACTCTGTAAATATAAAATTTTCAACATTTGAGAATAATCGAGCTGGTGGAAATGGAGGCGCTATTATCTCTAACTCCAGGAATTCGTCTGTTAATATTTACAAAAGCACTTTTAACAATAATAGTGCATTCTCTGGGGGAGGTATCTTTAATTCAATAAACGGTTGCGGATTAACAAAAATTAGCTATTCAACTTTTACTAAAAACCTTGCGAGTTATCAAGGTGGGGCATTGGGGCATTCAGGAGGAGATACATCGCTTGTTGAGATTTCGAATTCTACTTTTGTTTACAATGATTCTTCAAGCTTTGGTGGGGGAGTATATTCTGTTTCAACTTATTCCAAAATTTTAATCGAAGGAAGTATTTTGGCATTCAATGGAAATTCAAACATCTATAATAATTTCAACAGCTCCTTTACATCACAAGGAAATAATATTCTTAGTGATTCTGTTTTAACAGGAACTATAGCTTCAGATATTTTAGATGTTACAGACTCTTCATTGAATTTAAGTTCATTGAATTTTAATGGTGGAATTACAAAGACCCTCATTCCAATATCCCCATCAATTGCCATAAATGCAGGAGATTCTATTGATAGAACCAATGCTCAAAACAGACCAATCATTGGAAAAAGAGAGATTGGGGCTGGAGAATATAATTGCCATATTATTAATACTGATTCTGTTACAAATTGCTCAGATGCATATATTTGGCGAGGGAAAAGCTATAGTTCAACAGGCATCTATCGAGACGTAATACTTCAACCATCTGGATGTGACTCAATATATCAATTATATTTAGTTCTTTTACCAAATTCTGATACAACCTTGGCTTTAAGTGTTTGCGGTTCATATGTTTCACCAAATGGAAAGTTATGGATGTCATCTGGAATGTATTCTGATACCATAATGAATGCAATAGGATGCGATTCTATTATTTTAATAAATCTGACTGTTAACTTCAGCACTTTTGATTCAATTTCAACGATAGCTTGCGATAGCTTTATTTCTCCAAGTGGAAAGTATTTAGATTCTTCAGGGACTTATTATGATACATTGACCAATGTAACTGGGTGTGATTCAATAATCACCATAAATTTAACTATTAACCACAGTCTTTCTTTTTCAATATCTCCAATCGCATGCGATAGTTTTATTTCACCAAGTGGAAAAATCTGGACTTCTTCCGGTATCTATTATGACACTTTATCAAATATCTCTGGGTGTGATACAATTATAACCGTTAATCTTACAATTGGTTACACATCATATTCAACAATTAGCCCAGTGGTTTGTGACAGTTTTATTTCACCAAGTGGGAAAGTGTGGAAAGTTTCGGGTGGTTACTCAGATACTATTCCAAACTCAGGTGGATGTGACTCTATCATTACAATCAATTTAATCATCGGAAATTATAAGACTTCAAGTATATCTCCTGTGGTTTGTGATAGTTTTATATCGCCCACTGGTAAAGTATGGAATGTTTCTGGGATTTATTTCGATACTCTTTTTCTAACTAGCACTTGTGATTCTATTATAACTATAAATTTAACTGTTGCAGGTGTTTCGAATTCAAGTTTAACAAAAACTGCATGCAATACTTTCACTTCTCCTAGTGGAAAAGTTTGGACAACTTCGGGTTCTTATCAAGATACCATTCTAAATGTGTTTGGGTGTGATTCTATTATTTCGATTAACTTAACTATCTCTCATGATGCAAGCTCCAGCTTATCTGTAAGCTCCTGTTATTTTTATTCTTCTCCCAGTGGTAAAACATGGAATACTTCTGGCACATTTACTGACACAATAGCTAATTCAAGAGGCTGTGATTCTATTATCACAATTAATTTAACAATCAAAGACTCTACATTTTCATCTTTATATGACACTGCTTGTGGAAGTTATACCGCGCCAAGTGGGAAAATCTTAACTAATTCTGGGATACATTTGGATACCATAGCTAATGCACTGGGTTGTGACTCTATAATTACGATATATCTGAGTGTGGTTCCTGCAATAATAACCTATGATACGATAAGCTCTTGCTATGATTATATAGCACAAAATGGTGACATATGGTGGGCATCAGGTATTTATCAAGATACTTTTTCAATTTCTTCATCCTGCGACTCTATTGTGATTGTTGATTTTACTCTCAATAGCGCCAACGGTGTTTATTTAACATTAAACGCATGTGGGAGCTACACCTCTCCAACAGGAAAGGTTCATACTACTTCTGGCGTTTATTATGATACAATAGTCAATACTGCAGGATGTGATTCAACAATTGTGTCTGATGTAACTATAGTTAATAGTAGTTCTTCAACAATATCTTTTGCCGCTTGTTACAATTATTTCTCACCGAGCGGAAAAATATGGACTGTTTCTGGAATATATAATGATACCATACCAAATGCTGCAGGTTGTGACTCGGTTATTACTATTAACTTAACAATTGGTCATATCAAGATGTATGCCTCAGTAACTGCGTGTGATAGCTATACCTCCTCAAATGGAAATGTGTGGACAACCTCAGGGACTTATTACGATACCGTTTCTTTTAGTTCTAGTTGTGACAGTATAACCGAAATTTACTTAACCATCTTAAACAATTCTAATTCAACGGTTTCTCCTACTCAGTGTTACAGTTATATCTCTCCTAGCGGGAAAGTGTGGACGGCCTCAGGAATATATTATGACACATTGATAAATTCTATCGGGTGTGATTCCATTATTACAATTAATCTAACGATCAACCCAGCAACTTACTCTACCTTGTCTCCTAATGTTTGTGATAGTTATACCTCTCCATTAGGAAAAGTTTTAACAAGCTCAGGAACTTATTATGATACATTAATTAACACAAAAGGTTGTGACTCTATAATTACTATTAATCTGACTGTAAGAACTAAGACTATTTCTTCTATTTCGCCAAATATTTGTGACAGTTATTCTTCGCCAAGTGGAAAAGTATGGACTACTTCTGGAACATACTTAGATACTATTTCAAATGCGGTTGGTTGTGATTCTATTATTACTATTAACTTAACTATAAAGACAAAATCCAGTTCGTCAATTTCACCAGACGTTTGTGACAGTTACACTTCGCCTAGTGGTAAAATTTGGAGTTCCTCTGGTGTCTATTCAGATACTATTCTTAATGCTGAAAATTGTGATTCTATTATTTCAATAAACTTAACAGTTAGAAATTTATCTGTGTCCTCCCTTTCTCCTAATGTATGTGATAGTTTTGTTTCGCCAAGCGGAAAAGTTTGGACAAGTTCAGGTACTTATTCTGACACTTTATTAAATGCAGCTGGTTGTGACTCCATAATTTCGATAAATCTTACCGTAAGAAATAAATCCACCTCAACTTTATCTCCTAATGTTTGTGATAGTTTTGTTTCACCAAGTGGAAAAATTTGGGCAAGCTCTGGGTTGTACTCGGATACTATTCCAAACATAGCCGGTTGTGATTCAATTATTACTATCAATCTTACCATCAGAACAAAATCTACTTCTACAATCTCACCAAACGCTTGTGATAGTTTTGTTTCTCCAAGCGGGAAAGTGTGGATGTCATCCGGAACATATTTCGATACGATTCCAAATGCTGCAGGTTGTGATTCTTTATTGACAATAAATTTGGTGGTTACCTCTATAGATAAAACTGTGTCGGTAACTGGAACATCAATTTCTTCAAACCAAACTACAGGTAGTTACCAGTGGTTAAATTGTGATTTAGGCTCTGTTCCGATTACTGGAGAAACAAATCAACAATACTCTGTAATCAAATCAGGTAATTATTCTGTTGAAATAACTGAAAATGGGTGCAAAGACACTTCAGTTTGTGTGTATGTGTCTCAAAATTGTATTGCCAAGTTTATTCCAATCCAATCTGCTACGGGTACTGTTACGCTTCAGGATTCAACCTTAGGAAACGACCTGCGATATACCTGGTATTTCGGAGATGGAGATAGTTCTAACGCTTATTTACCAACTCATAATTATGCAACCTATGGTAAATATCAAGTTTGCTTAAAAATATTAGATACCGTTACTTTTTGTACTGATATTTTCTGTGATTCTATTGAAATAGATTCAACTGGTGTATTGAGAAATGGATTTACTCTTGATGTTATAAGAATTATTGTTGGGTTTGAGGAAGTTGAGGTGTTTGACAACATAAATGTTTTTCCAAACCCATCAAACGGAAATTTAACTCTTGATTTAGGAAAAGAAACTCAACTAAACAGAATATTCATTACAGATATTAAAGGAAGATTAGTAAAAGAAATAACCCCACAAAATGTGTCTCAATATGAAATTAGTTTTGAAGGTGCTTCAGGTGTTTACTTTTTGAATCTAATAGACGAAAACGAAAAGAAAACTGTAAAGCTCATCAAACAATAGCTTCTAAACAATAGCTTTTTCTTATCTTGCATTTCATTTAAAAGGAAAGCAATGTTAGTAAAAGCCTATGGGTGCGCAGTTTTTGGAATCGAAGCTACTATCGTAACGGTAGAAGTTAACATTAGCAATGGGGTTAACTTTTTTCTTGTCGGATTACCTGATAGTGCTGTAAAAGAAAGCCAACAAAGAATACAAGCAGCCCTTAAAAACAACGGATACAAAATTCCTGTAAAAGAAATTACGGTGAATATGGCGCCAGCTGATATTCGTAAAGAAGGTTCGGCTTATGACATGACCATTGCTATGGGGATTTTGGCAGCTTCAGAACAAATTAATCCTGATACTATTTCCGATTATCTGATTATGGGAGAGCTTTCATTGGATGGGAGTTTACAACCTTTGAAAGGAGTATTACCCATAGCCATTGAAGCTCGAAAACATGGATTAAAAGGAATAATACTTCCCAAACAAAATGCTCGTGAAGCGGCAATTGTAGATGGATTGGATGTATACGGAGTAGAAAACATCAAAGATGTTATTGATTTCTTTAACGAAGAAAAAGAACTTGAAAAAACCATAGTCAACACCAGAGAAGAATTTTATAACAAATTACTTTCAAGTGACCTTGATTTTAAAGATGTAAAAGGACAACAAAACATAAAAAGAGCTTTTGAAATTGCAGCAGCAGGTGGACACAACATAATTTTAATTGGTCCTCCTG